>NZ_JBYSZI010000035.1:7837-77925 GCF_058787075.1 Cupriavidus sp. FW305-46 | reverse complement strand
GTCCTGTTCCCCGCCTCCCCGGTCATGCAGACCGCCAGGCGCTCCGCTCCAGCCCCCACCTGCCCATGCCGCCGCCAGCCAGCACCTCTGGCCTTGCGCGCGGCACGCTTTCCTGCACACCACCCAGCCTTGCGCTCCACGCAGAATCAGGTACGCCCTGCTGCGCCGCACTAGGTCAGCCGCGGCCCATGAGCCTCGCAGAAATGGGTACGGTCTGTCTGGCAGGCCAGCTCGCGCTGGGCAGCGCGCACGCAGAAACAGGTACGCCCTGCAGCTGCTGTGGTCTTTCCAGGCGCCTTATGGCACGAAGAAATGGGTACGCCCCATATTTTTTTCGAATTCGATTCGGCCGATGCCAGCGATTCTCCGGCCCACATTCCTCCTACATATCCACAAGACCGGGCCGGACCGACGACGCAGAAACGGGTACGGCGGATGTTGCAACGCAATAACCATCTGAAGCCCTGAGGCTGCCGCCACCTCACGCAGAAACAGGTACGCCCACGGGCGCAGGCGCACCACTCAACGCCACGCAGAAACGGGTACGCCAACGACATGCAAGGCCGCTGGCTACCCGGCCGCGCTGCGGTATCCATGATCTGTCTGCGCAGAAACAGGTACGCCGTGCAGCGCCGCGAATTTGTTACGTATACGTTGAGTGTAAGCGCTAGCTTTTTATGTAAGTCTCATGTAGAATGGAAACTTGGTAACAGTTGCGTCTGAACAGCGCCATGGGTCTGCGCAGAAACGGGTACGCATGACTCGGAAGAGCCCGGAAGGAGGTACGCAGAAACGGGTACGCTCCGTGGCGCACCAGGGTGCGAGAGTCGGCACGCAGAAATGGGTACGCCGCAGAAACAGGTACGCTGCGGCAGCACGGCAGCGGCTTTTCAGGCCAGCGCAGAAACGGGTACGGTTTCAGGCCTCGGAACGCAGAAACGGGTACGCCTGGCGTGCAAAGCGCCGTTCAGCAGCCCGGCAAATGAACCAGTTTCTGCGGGGATAACCGGTTTCTGGCGGTGCTTCTGCGGGAAAGACGCCTGGAACGCCCGCAAAACGCGTATATCCGGCGCTCGCTCGCAGAAACGGGTACGGTTTGCGGAGTGGCCGCTGTGGAAAAGGCTGTGGAGCCCGCAAGTTATCCCCGCAGAAACCAGTTCGCCCCGCCCGCAGATACAGGTTCGGCTTGCCGCAGATACGGGTTCGGCCCTTCGCAGAATCGAGTACGTTTGCCCGCAGAATTGGGTTCGGCGGGGTTGGTTTTTCCCTTACGAATCAAGGCGCTGAACTTCACGTATACGGTTTACAAGTAGTTAACCCGTATCGGTATCGTTTACTGGTAGTGGATGGGTGGCGAACCGTGGACAACCCTGGCGGGTTGCCCACCGTCCGCCACCATGCGACCAGTCGTGAGATCCCCGGCTCGCAAAAAACAGGGCGAGCAAGGCAAAGGCTTTGCGTACCTGTTTCTGCGTGACAACCTTTGCGGCTTCGAGTACAAAGGCGGGTAATCCGAAGCACGCCAATATGCCCATCAAACGCTCCCCGGCCACCACGGGGGATCGAAGCGTCCTCGATCTGGACGCCGAACCCTCCCGCATCATTGTTCCCGGCAACGAGAACAACCTGGTTCCGTCCGAGAAATTCCAGCGTCTGTTCGACGAAGCGCAGGCCATGGAGCGTGAAGACGCCTGGCAAAGCGGTGAAGTCGGCTTCCTGAGCCGCGCCAGCGTCCAGGTAACGCTGCCCTACCGCGCGCCCAAGGGCGCGCCGCCGGTATGGACCCGCACCAGCGGCAATATCTCGCTGATGATCCAGCCTGGCTACTTCACGCAGCAACGCTCCGAGCGTGCCGCCAACGGCCGCCAGAAGCTGGTGTCCGAGACCGTCTCGCTGGGCTACCCCTATGGCTCCTATCCGCGGCTGATGCTGGCCTGGATCGGCAAGGAGATCATGGCGAAGAAAAAGCGCGGCGAATTCACCGGCACGGTAGAGGACCGGCGCATTTCGCTGGGCAATTCGCTGTCCGAGTTCATGTACAACCTCGGCATTCCGATGGCCACCGGCGGCAAGCGCGGCACCATGACGCTGGTACGCCAGCAGATGATTCGCCTGTTCTCGGCGACCATCGCCATCGTGCAGAACAAGTCGACGCCGAGCCAGAACCAGAATCCCAACCACGAGCCACTGTCGATCGATCGGGTGGGCTACCTGCTGGCCGACCAGCTGTCGACCTGGTGGGACCCCATGCAGCCTGGTCAAGGGTCCATGTTCGAGAGCTTCGTGGTGCTGTCCGAGCCCTTCTTCAACGAACTGGTCAACCGCCCCGTACCGGTCGACATGCGCGCGCTCAAGGCGCTGAAACAGTCGCCGTTCGCGCTGGACGTGTATTCGTGGCTGACCTACCGCTTCTTCACGATCCAGCGCCGCACGGAAATCCCGTGGGAGGCGCTGCAGATGCAGTTCGGCACCGAGACCGAAAGCGAGCGCAAGTTCCGTGCGCTGTTCCGCAAGGCCCTGAAGGATGTGCTGGTGGTGTATCCCGGTGCCAAGGTCGATGCGGATTCGTCCAAGGCGCTGATCCTGCAGCCTTCCCGGACCAGCGTGCGCAAGCTGGGCTGATCTGCTAGCTTCCCGCCCGGGGAGATCCGCGCACGCCGTTGCACGTGCTCTCGGGACGGTATCAGCAGGGCCGGGCGCCCCGGAGCTGAGGCCGGGCACCATGTCCGGCCCCTGAATGCAAAAAAGGCAAGCGTTGAACGCTTGCCTTTTTTGTTTGCCTGCCGCGGACGGAGCCGCAACGGGCGGGATCAGCCGAGGCTGGTCAGGCCGGCTTGATTGCCGAAGCCTGCAGGCCCTTCGGGCCTTGCTTGACTTCAAACGTCACGCGCTGCCCATCCTTCAGGGTCTTGAAGCCCGAGCCCTGGATTTCCGAGAAGTGCGCGAACAGGTCTGCACCACCGTCGTCCGGGGTAATGAAGCCAAAGCCCTTGGTCTCGTTGAACCACTTGACCGTACCGGTTGCCATAGGAATTTCCTTTTCGAAGCAAGTTCTTGTACACAACGCAAACAACCGTTCAAGCACGTTGAGTTCTCGTAGATACCGAACGGAAGCCGACGAGGTTGACACGACTTGACTCGACTGTAGCGCGCATCATAACCACTTTGGATTGCGGTGTCATGTGCGGCGTAATGCGCACTACAGATACTTTAGGCACATTCCGTCCTGCTTTTCAAGCAATTTTACGGTCCGGCCGGTTTCCGGCTGCCAAATGGCGGCCAGTGGGCCCCGTGGCGGCAACATATATTTTGTAAATTTGGAAAACGGTTGAAGCATCACGTGCTTTTGGCTACAGTTGCGCCTTAAGAATCAACCGCGCTTTCAGCGCTGAAAGAGAGGTCGCAGTGCCAGCCAAAATCATCACAGTCTTTAACCAGAAAGGCGGTTGCGGCAAGACTACGGTCAGCATGCACCTTGCTGGCACGCTCGGCCTGCGGGGCGCGCGCTCGATGCTGGTCGACATGGACGAGCAAGGCACCGCCACCCGCTGGGCGGCGCAGGCCAGCGACGAGCGGCCGTTCCCGGCTTCCGTGATCGGCCTGGCGCCCTCGGGCGGCGCCATGCACCGCGAGGTCCGAAAGTTCGTCCAGGATTATGACTACATCGTCGTGGATTGCCCGCCGGCGGTGCATTCGGCAGCGCCCTCGAGCGCGCTGCTGATTTCCGACCTTGCCATTATTCCGGTGGTGCCTTCACCGCCGGATCTGTGGGCGGCGGTTGCGGCCAAGACGCTGGCGCAACACGCCCAGGTCCAGAATGAGTCCTTGCTGATCCGCGTGATGGCCAATATGGTCCAGCGCCGCGTCTCGATCGCGCGCCAGGCCATTGAAATCCTTGGCGACGACGGCGACGTACCGCTTTTGAATTCGATGATCGGGTCGCGCTCGGCATTCCGGGAATGCCAGGCGATCGGTTGCACCGTGCACGGCGTCGCCGGCGCACGCGAGGCGGTGCAGGAGGTCGACATGATGGTCGATGAAATACTGTCTTTGATTGAGCACTAGGCATGGCTACCAAACTGAAGAGCCTCAAGGCTGGCATGCTGGCCGGCATGGCGGCCGAAAAGACCCGCAACGATACGCTGGACCGCTTCGCACGCGCGGAAGCGGCCATTTCCCAGCATCCGAATGGCTTGCTGCAGGGCAGGGGAGCCGATGGAGCGCCTGTTTTCAGCGCTGAAAGTCCTGGCGAAGCCGCCGCGGGCCGGCAGCTGATCAGGATTCCGCTGGCGCAACTGCACGACAATCCTCTCAACGCGCGGCGCCTCTACGATCCCGCCGTGGTGCAGGAGCGGGCGGCATCCATTGCCACGCACGGCCAGAAGACCCCCGGCCTGGCCGCGCCCGATCCGGCGCGCCCCGGCCATTACATCCTGATCGACGGTCATTACCGCAAGCGAGCCCTGGCGTCTGCCGGCAAGCTCGAGATGGAATGTTTTGTCGAAAACGACCTGAGCGACCTGGACTTCTACCGGCTGTCGTTCATGCTCAACGAGCAGCGCTCGGACCAGTCAGCGCTGGACAATGCGATCGCCTGGCGCCAGTTGCTGGACGAAGGCAAGGTCCAGAAGGAAGAGGAAATCTGCGAGCTGACCGGCATGTCGGCCGGCACCGTGAACAAGACGCTGGCGCTGCTGCGCCTGCCCGAGTCCGTGCTGGGCGTGATGCGCGAGCGCCCGAGCGCGATCGGCATCGCCGCGGGCTATGAGCTGACGCTGTACTGCAAGCTGGCGGGCGAGGAGCGCACGCGAGAACTGGTGGCGCGCATCATCAATGACGGCCTGTCGAGCCGCGAGGTTGAAGCCATCCGCAAGCACGCGCAGGAAGGCAAGGCGCGCAAGGTCAAGGAAATCAGCCGGCAATACAAGATCCGGACCGACAGCGGCCAGTTGCTGGGCACCATCAAGGAATGGGACTCGGGACGCGTGATGCTGGACGTGCAGCTGAGCGACCGCAGTGCCCGCGAGGCGCTGGTCGAGGCCCTGAAGGCCCGCTTCGGGCTGGATAACACGCTGCTCTGAGCCGGGCAGGCACGCCATGGCGGCGCTGCGGCAGCATTGCCGCCGCAGCGCTCAGGCCAGCAGGTCGCGCGGCGAGCGCGCGCCAAACTCCGGATCACAGGTCTTGCGGTAGCGCTCAAGCATGCTGGACAGAAGGGCATGCAGGCCACGCACCGAGTAGCCGGCCTGCGGCAATGCCGCTAGCTTGCGCTGCGCGCGCCGGGTCGGCGGCGCGGCCGGTGGACCGATCAGCGAGGCGTCTTCGGTGCCCGCGCCATCCCACTGGAGATTACGGTCACGCCAATGCCGGGCCAGCGCGTGCTGCGTGGCCAGGCCAAAGCCAGGCGTTCCGTCTGGCACAATACTTTCCACACCGTCTTCCGGAACCCGCGCAGGCTGCTGCATCGGCGCCAGCGAACGCCGCGTGACCGAGGTCAGCCGGTCCAGGCTGAGCCGGTGTTCCCGCAACAGCAGGATTGCCGCATGGGCCGTTCGGTAGCGCTGGCCATCGCCGTCGCCGCCCCGGCGTTCCAGCCATGACAGGAAGGGGGCCAGGCTGGTCTCGGCAACCTGCAAGGTGTCCGGCCGCGCCGCCTTTGTTGCCGTCGAGGCATCGGTGCCATCCGGGATCCGGGCTGGCCAGAGCGCTGCGCCCGGGTAGCCGTTGCCATGCATCCAGCGGAACAGGGCGGCCAGCACCCGCATGCTGTGCCGCACGCTTGCCGGACTGAGCGGGCCGGTGAACGGACGCCATCCGGCCAGGTGGCGCGGCGCCCGTGGTCCGCACCAGCGGCTGGCCGGTTCGGGCTGCGCCAGGAAGCCCAGGTAGGCCCGGCGGTCGTCCAGATCGAGCTGCGACAGGCCCTTGCGCCGCTCCAGCGCTGCCCACAGCAGCAGGCGCTCCGCCTCCTTGCGGTAGGCCGAGAACGTGCTGCCGCTGTCACCGGCGGCATCGCGCAGCCAGGCCTTGACCACGTCGAGGCCCTGGCTGTACGGGCAACCGGCGTCAGAGGCCAACGCGGGCGACGCGGTCATCCATTCCAGCGGCAACGGCTGGCGCAGCCCTGGTCCCAGCCTGCCTCGCTCGAGCAGCGTGCGGTTGCCGACGTGTTCGCCCAGCAATGGCTTGCCTTCCGTGTCCCGGAAGGCAGCGCGGTTCTCGCCGAGCCAGCGGTTGACGGCCGCGCCGGCAAGCGCGCCAATGCGCGGGACGGCCCGCCACCAGGCGCTGCCGCGTCGGTTTGCAAGCTCAAAAAGAGTATTAAGCGTCACAATTTCAGCCTTGCGCAAGCGCCGCGCCAAGGCTGGTGCAAACCACAACTCCACGCCGTGCTGGGGGCGCGGCGCCGCCGTACCCAAGCGTTCGAGCTCCGCCAGCGCGTCGACGCGGCGATCCATGCCGCGGTTGGAGCGGCCAGGGCCGGCCAGCAGCAGTTCGGCCAGGTCCGCCCGTCCGTGCAGGTGCGCGAGCTGGACCATCCGGTCGCGCAGGGCAAGCAGGATCCGCAGCGCAGACTCGGCCCCGGCTTCGTCGTCATCGGCTTCGTCGGCCAGGTAGCGGGGCACCACCATGGCCGCCGGCATGCCCTGGACATAAGCGCGCACCGCCGCAAATTCGCTGCGGGTGAGGCTGACCGTCATCATTCCAGGAATCATCGACTGGTATGCGCTGAATGGCTAACTTCTTGATTTATAAGGCACTTGAAGCGAGCGAGAATTCATCAGGCCCGAAATGCATAGCTAAATGCAATGCCGATAATTTTATGCGCGTTTTCACTGGAAAGCCATCCCGCTGGCCTTGTGCGATCCGTATGCTGGCGTCAGGCAGTGCTCGGGGAAAACCCGCCGCAGCGCACCATCACCTTGCATTCGACCTACGCGTTTCATATGCTGCAGGTCAGGAGTTATAAATACTTAGATCAGACTTCAGTCGCATCTAAGACTCTTTCTACATAAGCGTCTTAACACGCAAAACGGGGCGATCCGGTATCTCCACGGGAAGGACGGACCTGCAGCCTGACGGGAAGGCTGCCGGGCGGTCTGGAGCGATGGCGGATCGTATGGAAGTGCAACCGCAAGATAGCGGAGCATTTCCGACAAGCAAGCGCGGATTGTCGCAGGGTCCGTACTTGCCGCAATAATAAGAGAGCGGCCATGGCCACCATCCTCTTGATCGAGCCTCACCCCCTCCTGCGCCTGGGTCTGCGCCATCTGCTGGCCCAAGCACATATTCCTGGTGACCTGATCGATATCGATCCCCTCGCCCCAGTCGATTCAGATTTGTGGCTGTACGATGCCGACCTGCTGATCTATGGCCTGCCAGCCGATCACGCCGGCGGCTGGGCCATGCTGGAGGAACTGTGCCAGCGGCTACGCCCGCAGCGCGTGCTGGTCCTCAGCGATCAGGCGGCGCCATCGCTGCCGGATGCAGGCTTGCCTGACCCGGTGCGCGGTTGCGTGGCCAAGAGCTGCAGTGCGGATGCGCTCGATGCCGCGGTGCGCCTGGTGCTGGCCGGCGGCGAGTGCTTCCCGGCGCGTGCCCAGGGCAGCCACCACGCCTGGCAACCGGAACTCGATGCCGGCCATGCCCCGGTGGCAAGCAGCGCAGGGCAGGGCGAGGCACGGGTCGTGGCGCTGCGCGCAGGCATCGGCGAGGCCGTGCTCGAGCATGCGGTGCCCGCGCCCCAGCGCCATTTCCAGGCGCACGCGACGTACCACGAAACCCCGTCGGCCGGCGCGCACCTGCTGAACATCACCGAGCGCCAGTATGAAGTGCTGGCGCTGCTGGCGCGGGGCTATCCCATCAAGACGGTCAGCCGCATGCTGAATATCTCGGTAGCCACCGCGAAGACGCATGCCTGCACGCTGTACCAGCGCCTGCACGTACGCAACAAGGGCGAAGCCGTCTACGTTGCCCTGCAGAAGGGTGCAACGCTCAACTGGGCCGGGCCCGCCACGCCCGTTAATCCGGTGACCCGGGTGCCGGCACCCGACCCCACCTGCCAGGCTGCGTGACGGGTGGCGGCGCGGCTTTCACGGGCCGCGCCTCATCCTTCTGGCGTGCGGCTCTCGGCCAAAAGCATGAGGCAATGGCGGCGGCGGCTTGCTACCTTGTGATGAAAGGCATCTGCAGACACTTTTTCCGGCGGCCGGCGCTGCCCTGATGCCCTGCAAGGCGGGCCGCCCACGCGGCCCGGCTCCCGACCGGGTGGCAAGCGCATCTGCGGCCCGGGCCCGCTGCCAGACCGAGTCAATGCCGACCTATCTCATCGCCAGCAATGAAATGATGTGCCGTGTCCTGGCGCGTCGCCTGAACGCACTGGACGTGCCGCAGCCGATCACGTGGCGCACGCCGCAGTGGCTGCATGAATCGGCGCGCGCATCGACGCAGGCTTCGTCTTCGGAGACGAAGCCGGACCCGGCCGATATTGCGCTGATCGATTGCAGCGCGCTGGAGGGCGACCCGCGTGCGTTGCTGGACCAGCTGCAGGCACGCCTGGCGCCACGGCGCTGGCTGGTGCTGTCCGATCGCCTCGATGCCTCGCTGATGCTGCATGCCGCGCTGCTCGGTGCCAGCGGGTGTCTCGCACTGCCGGCACCGCTTGAACTGGTCTGCGCTGCCACCGCGCTGGTGTGGGCCGGCGGCCAGTGCTTCCCGCGCATGGCGCTGTCGCTGACGGGCGCCAGCGGGACCACCGCCTCCCTCCTTTGAGCGAGCAGGCCTACATCCACCGGATGAGTGCGCATCGCACCTGATTGCCTATGCTTGATTCGCCCGGAGGCAGAAGCCAGCCCAGTTTGCAGGCAGGCCGCCCCGGGGAAGTAAGGGGGTCATATGGAGGCCGGACTGGAATTCCTCGTCGTTCGCGGCTTTGCTGTGCGCGAAGGCAGAGGCAAGTGGGCGTGCTGCTTCGAGATCAGGCTGGCTGCCAGCCTTGACCATGGTTGCCACGCGGGTGCCAACGAGGGCAGCGATGAGCCGCTGCTCTATCGCGGTGAACTGCACGGGCGTCAGTTTGACTGCGAGCTGGCCGCCGCCGACGCGGCCCGCGCGGCCGGTGAGCGCGAAGCGCGGCTGCGTGTGGAAAGCCTGAGGGCGCTGATCATTGCTCAGCATCGGCATCGCGTGCCGCCGCCACTCGTAGCCTGAACCAGCAGGCATCCAGCGAGAATCAGGCACAGTGGCACCCGGCGGCCTCGCCGGGTGCCACTGTGCCTTTGTCGTTCCCCTCGTGATTGCGCAGCTAGTGTCCTGTTCCGTAGATGGCTTGCCAAAATTTCATGGCAAGGTATTTGCGGAACAGGACACTAGCCGGCGAGCCAAAAAAGAAGCCCGCCGACCGGGGGACCATGCGGGCTTTGAAGGCGTGCGGGCCATACTGCCCGCCCACACGTCTCCTTGACGATAACCAATCAGCTCGCGCTCCTCCATCAACCAGAAGCACCATGCGCGCAACTTTGCGGCTGAGTGCCCCTGAACCGCCTGAACCCTTTGCCGGTTTGTGCGCCGTCCAACAGACTGGCCAGAACCGCGCGCGCCAAGATCGCCATCACGGCCAATGGCAGCAAGTATCTGGCTCGGGTTCAGGGGGAGACGGAAAAATGACTGGTGTCAGCGCTCGGCCTGCCGTATCGCTCGTCAGGCACGCGCGCGGGCCCGGCATGGGCCGTCCGTACCCGCTCATGAAACGGCATGGCAGGGGCGGAGGTCACTAGTGCACGGCGACACCAGGATGCGTGGACGGGGCGGACCGGGATTGCGCGGCGGCAATCCGGTGTGGTCGCACGTCAACTGCCATATCGACCTTTGGATCGAGCTGCTGCACGGGCTGGACCTGCCGCCGGTCGCGGCACTGGCCTGCGCGGTGCGGCAGGACTTCGAGGCCGACCACTTCACGCAGTGCCGCTTTCCGGATGCCGACCTGGAGCGGCTGTATGGCCTCACCGTGCACGCCCTGACGTTCTACGACTCGCTCGAGTCGCACGTGGCGGCACAGACCTCGCGCGGCCATATCGTCGTGATGGAGCTGGACAGCAGCCAGTTGCCGCCACCCCGCGGCGCCGGCTACCTGCGCCATTGCATGCCCACCTGCATTGCCATCGATGTGTTGATCCCCGAGGCCGGCGCGGTCGGCTACTACCACTCCGACGGCTACCACACCGCGACCGGCGAGGACTACGCCGCCATCATTCGCCTGGCACCGGGCGTGCGCAGTGCCGAGGCGCTGCCCTTCATGCACGCCGACGTGGTCCGCCGCAACGGGCACCCGCACGCTGCCGAGACGCTGCTCGAGGCCTCGCTGGCATTGCTGCGCTTTCACCTGGGAAACCGTCCGCGCGAGAACCCCGTCACCCTGTTTCGGGCGGTGTTTCCCCAGCATCTCGAGCGGCTGATGGCGCGCGGCGAACCGGGCTTTCACCACTACGCGTCGGGCGTGCTGCGCCAGCTCGGCGCCAATTTCGAGCTGCTGGCGCGCTACCTGCGCTGGCTGGTGATGCATGGGCAGGAGGTGCCTGAGAAGGCGGCGCAAGCCTGCTACACCATGGCCTCGGAGGCGATGGTGATGCAGTTCCGCCTGATGCGCGCGGTCATCAGCCGCAAGCCGGACCGTTGCGAAGACTGCCTGGACCAGCTCGAAGCCTCATACCTGGCCAGCGTGCCGTTGCTGGCCGCGCATTTCGGCGAGTTCACGCCATGAGCCGGCAGACCGTGCCTGCAGCGGGCAACCCGTGGCTTGTGCGCCGCCTCTGGCGCGTGGCACAGAACCGGTTTGATCCGGCGCTGGGGGCAAGCCGGTGCATCCGCCATTTGCACGATAGCCCGGGTCTCATGCCGACAGCGGAGGGCATGCCATGCATCCAGGCTTGCGTGCCTGCCGCGGCTGATTAGCCCGGAACCACTTCCAGCCGCCATGCTGCCTCGCCTCGTGTGGCGGCGGCAGACATCGCGCCCGCCGCGGCGCATGGCGCCTTTGCCAGCGCCCGCTGCACTCTCGCCTTTCCGTCCAACCTCCCGATGGATGACCGTTTCCCAGCCGTTCGCCTACTGTCGGAGGGCGCTGCCATGACGCTAAATAGAGGCACTGGCTTGCAAAGAGCGCCGCATCTGGGTCGGTGGCGTGGCCAGCCGGTTCTCGGATAGCAGTCGTGCCGAGCCAGGCCGGCAGAGCGTTGTTCCCGGACACGGGATTGGACAGGGGGTACGAAAATGATTACGCATCGATCGGATCTGCATGTCAATCACCTGCTCAGCGCGCTGCCGCGCGGCGAGTGGGAGACGCTGGCGCAGCACTTCGAGCTGGTCCGTCTGCGCGCCGGCGAACTCCTGACTGATTCCGGCCAGCGCATCGTCCACGTCTATTTCCCGACCACCGCGGTGGTGTCGCTGCTGTCGCTGCTGGAGGACGGCGCGACGGTCGAGATCGCCGCGGTCGGCAACGAAGGGCTGGTCGGCATCCCGGTGGTCACCGGCGGCGACACCATGCCCAGCCGGGTCGAGGTGCGCAGCCCCGGAATGGCCTATCGCATTCCCGCGCGCCTGCTGCGCGGCGAGCTGCCGCGCCTGCCCACGCTGCAGCGCGTGACGCTGCTGTACGTGCAGGCCATGCTCACGCAGATTGCACAGACCGCGGCCTGCAACCGCCACCACTCCCTGAACAAGCAACTGTGCCGCTGGCTGCTGCTGGCCATCGACCGGCTCAGCTCCAACGAGCTGGTGATCACCCAGCAGGTCATCGCCAACATGCTCGGCGTGCGCCGCGAAGGCGTGACCGAAGCGGCCGGCAAGCTGGAAGACCTGGGCCTGATCCACCACAGCCGCGGCCATATTACCGTGATCGACCGCTGCGGGCTGGAGAAGCATTCGTGCGAGTGCTACAAGCTGGTCAAGCGCGAGTATGACCGCCTGCTGCCCGCGCTGGCCAGCGCCTGAGCGGCACGCTTCGGCGCGTGGCCTGCGAGGCGCGGCGTGCATACGCCGCGCCGATCCCATTTGAGGAGCCGTACTCGTGAGCAGACTGTCATATGCCGGTGGACCGGCTGAGAGCGCCACCCCGCGCCGTGATGCCCAGCCGGGCACCACGCAGGCGCGTGCGCTGATGGACCACCTCGGCTGGATCGCCGCGGCTGGCGTGGCCGGTGCGGCCGCCGGCTTGCTGGTGGCGCTGTCGGCGCCGCCGCAGTATCGCGCGCAGGCGCTGGTGCAGGTAGAGGGGCGCGATGGCGGCATGCGCAGCGTCGCCCAGATGCAGGGCCCGGCGGCCTTCGACGCGGGCCTGCTCAAGAGCCGCGCCGTGGTCGCTCCGGTGGTGGAGCGGCTGCGGCTCGATATCACCGCGCAGCCACTGCGTGCGCCGCTGCTGGGCGCGCTGGTCCAGCGCTTTTCCACACCCGGCCAGCCGCGCGGCACCTGGCCTGCCAGCCTGGGCTATGCCTGGGGCGGCGAGCGCCTGGTAATCGCCAGCATGACCGTGCCCGAGGCGCTGGTAGACCAGCCACTCACCTTCGAGGTGCGCAGCGACGGCCGCTACCGCCTGATGCAGCAGGACACCTTGCTGCTTGAAGGGCGGGCCGGCGAGACCGCGATGGCCAACGGCATTGTGCTGCGCGTGGACAAGATCGAGGCCGCGCCCGGTACGCGCTTCCAGCTCACGCGGCACGACCTGGCCCGCACCGCCGAGTCCGTGCGCCGCGGACTCACGGTGGAAAGCGAACGCAGCGAAACCCCGGCGAGCCTGGGCGGCGCGGCCGACCCGCTGTCCGCGCCGGGCGGCACCGTGCGCGTGAGCTGGCAATACCCGGACCGCCAGCTTGCCGCCCAACTCGTCAACGGGGTCACGCGCGCCTATATCGACGGCCAGACCGACAAGCGGCGCCAGGACGCGGCCGGCACGCTCGCGTTCCTGTCAGGCGAGCTGCCGCGCGTGCAGAGCGAACTCACGCGCGCCGAAGAGGCGCTCACGCGCTACCGTGCGCGCACGGGTTCGCTGCAGCCCAGCCGCGACGCGCAGTCGTTCCTGAGCAACAGCATGGAGTACCAACGCCAGATCGCAGCGCTCAGGCTTGAGCGCACGCGGCTGCTCCAGCGCTTCACGCCCGAGGCCAACGAGGTCCGCACCGTCGACAGCCAGATCCAGCAGATGACTCGCGAGCGCGCGGAGATCGACGCGCGCATGCAGACCCTGTCGGCCTCCGAGCGCGAATCGGTGGCGCTCACGCGTGACGTCAAGGTGGCCGAGGACATGTACATGTCCTTGCGCAGCAAGGTCGAGCAGCTGTCGCTGATGCTGTCCGACAGCTCTACCCAGATGCGCGTGGTCGATGCCGCGATCGCGCCGGTCACACCGGTCGGTCTCGGCACGTGGCCGTTCGCCTCCGCCGGCGCCTTGCTCGGCCTGTGCCTGGGCGTGGCCGCGGTCAACCTGCGCCAGCGCATGCGCCCGTCGGTAGCCAGCGCCGCCGATGCGGAACAGCGCCTGGGCATGGCCATGCTGGGCGATATCGCCTTCAGCAACGAGCAGACCGCGCTGGAACGGCTGGTCGAAGCCAAGCGCCGCCTGGGCATCGCCTCCGGCTTTGTGCTGCCGCCCAATGTGCGCCTCGGCTGGCCGGAGTCTGTCACCAGCGTGGTCGACGCCGCCGCGGCCGCCGCGCCCGAGGACGAACGCGCGCGCGCCGAACGGCTGATGCGCCAGGGCCTGCACGACCAGTTCCTGCTGGCGCGGCGCGCCCCGCATTCGCTCGCCGTGGAAGGCCTGCGCACGCTGCGGGCGGCGCTGCATTTCGCGTTGCGCGATGCGCCCAACTGCGTGGTCGCGGTGACCAGCCCCGCCGCCGCCGCCGGCAAGACCTTCGCCGCGGTCAACCTGGCGGTGCTGTTCGCCGAAGCCGGCCAGCGCGTGCTGCTGGTCGACGCAGACCTGCGCCGCGGCCGCGTGGCGGACTGGTTCGACCTGCCTGCCGAGCCCGGGCTGGCAGAAGTGCTTGCTGGCCGCAGCGCAATCGCAGACGCGGTCAAGCCGAGCGTGGTCAACGGCCTGTTCCTGCTTAGTCGCGGCGCGGTGCCGGCCAATCCGTCCGAGCTGCTGATGCTGCCCGCGCTGGCGGAATCCCTGCGGCTGTGCGCGGGCCGCTTCGACCTGGTGCTGGTGGACACGCCGCCAGTGCTGGCGGTGGCCGATGCCACGCTGGTGGCCAACCTGGCCGGTTCCACGCTGGT
Organism: Cupriavidus sp. FW305-46; assembly: GCF_058787075.1. Lineage (NCBI taxonomy): Bacteria > Pseudomonadati > Pseudomonadota > Betaproteobacteria > Burkholderiales > Burkholderiaceae > Cupriavidus > Cupriavidus sp. FW305-46. The sequence goes on along the minus strand of NZ_JBYSZI010000035.1, from coordinate 63,648 downwards.
GGTGGTGCGCGCCGATGTCACGGCGACGGCGCAGGTTGATGAAGCCCTCAAGCGCCTGGCGCACGCCAATGCCAGGCTGGCCGGTGGCATCCTCAACGGTGTCATGCCCCGGCGCAGCAACCGGGCGGACTTCAATACCATCAATCCTTATCTGGGGATGCCGTTGCCCCGAGCGGTAGCGAAGCCTCCCGCATTGGCCGGTCAAGCCGATCGGGTAGGGAAAGACTGACGCACGCCAAAGCACGCCAGAAACCGCACCGCCATTTGTGTGGGCGTACCCGTTTCTGCGAGCGTTTGGCGGACGTTCTGAGCACGCGCATTGGTGTGAAAACGCACTGATGCGCGTGCGACGTTCAGGCCCAATAGGTCACCAAGGCGTTGTACCTCAACCTGGAGCCCGGCATGCGAGCAGCGATACGCACCATACTTTTAGAAGTGGCCCGACTTGACGTACCAGTTGAATCGCTGGACGACCAGGCCGATCTATACGAAGCGGGACTGTCATCACTGGCAACGGTGCAAGTCATGCTCGCGATCGAGAATACCTTCGGCATCGAGATACCTGACCGCATGCTGACCCGCCAGCTGTTCCGCAGCATCAGCACACTGGCTGCGGCGACCGAGCAGATCAAACAAGAGCAGGAGGCGGCATGAGCCCGGTCCTCGCCAGCGTCGAGCAGGCCTTTCCGCGCGCAGAGACTGCTGACGCCGCACACTTGCTGGCCGGAGCGCGCCTGGCTGCGGCAGAAGCAGCCAGGCATGCAGACCAGGTCGACGCCGATGCGTGTTTTCCGCACCAGGCGTTTGCAGTCTTGCGTGAGCAGCGGTTGCTGGGCGCCATGGTGCCGCCAGCCTGTGGCGGTGATGGCGCGTCGCTGGAAACGATCGCAGCGGTCTGCCGCGTGCTGGGCGGTGCCTGTGCCTCGACGGGAATGATCTACGCCATGCACCAGATACAGGTGGCATGCCTGGTCAATCATGCGAGCACCAGCTCGTGGCACGCACAGCTATTGCAGCGCCTGGCCAGCGACCAATTGCTGCTGGCTTCGGCCACGTCCGAAGAGGCGATTGGCGGTGCCCTGCGCAGCAGCGGCTGCGCGGTTAACGCCGATGGCGGCAACCTGCACTTGCTCAAGATGGCTCCGACCATTTCCTATGGCGCCCACGCCGACGGGATCCTCGTCACGGCACGCCGCCATCCCGATGCCTCGCCATCGGACCAGGTCATGGTAAGCGTGCTCAAGCCAGACTACGTACTGGAAAGTCTCTCCACCTGGGATACCCTGGGCATGCGCGGCACCTGCAGCAATGGATTCCGGCTGGAAGCCCGCGGGCATACCGATCAGATCCTGCCCGTGTCGTTCGGCGAGATTGCCGACGTCACCATGACCCCCGTGTCGCACATCTTGTGGTCTGCCCTGTGGACCGGCATCGCCGCGGATGCGGTTCAGCGCGCCAAGGTGCTGTTCCAGGGCCAGGCGCGCGCCCGGCCTGGCACGCTTCCGCCCTCGGCTACGCGCGTGGCCGAAGCGGTTGCCATTATCCAGATGCTGGAGGGGAGGCTGGAACTGGCGTTGGCTCACCAACGCCAGCGTCATGCAAGCCAGAGTGTGTCGGCAATTTTCAACCTGGCGGCGGAAATGAACGGGCTCAAGACCAGCGTGTCGTCGCTGGCGCTCGAAGCGGTGCAAATCGCGATGCTGGTCTGCGGCATGGCGGGCTACAAGCATGGCACGCCGTTCAGCCTGGGACGCCACCTGCGGGATCTGTGGTCCGCCCCCTTGATGATCAACAACGATCGCATTCTGACCAATACCGCCAATCTGCTACTGGCGGACCGGTCTGCCTGAGGAGCCGTCCATGGACGATACCAGCAACGCTTACGTGCCAAGCGACGACTCATCCGTTGCCCCGGGTGACCATCATGCCGTGGCCACGCCGGCGCAGGATCCTGACACGGGCCGCCGGGCTTACCGGCAGGCGCTGATTGACGCCCGGGTGCTCTTCCCCACCACGGTCGACGGCATTTATGGTCGTAGCGGACTGTTCGAGAGTATTGCCGACGGCTTGAACTACGCGATCAGCAAACTGGGCGCCGACCAGGACGCGGAGGTGATGCGATTTCCTCCTGCCATGCCGCGCAAGGACTTTGAAGCGAGTGAATATCTCAAGAGCTTTCCCCAGCTGGCTGGGACGGTGCATTGCTTCTGTGGTGGCGATCGCGAGCATCACCGTCTGCTGGCGCGCCTGGAGCACGGTGAGGAATGGGCCGATCAGCAGCAGCCCACCGATGTGGTGCTGGCCCCTGCGGCGTGCTATCCCGTCTACCCGGTGCTGGCCAGCCGCGGTCTGATGCCTCGGGAGGGGCTGGTGGTTGACGTGTTGACGTATTGCTTCCGCCATGAGCCTTCGATCGACCCTGCACGCATGCAGATGTTCCGCCAGCGCGAATATGTCCGGCTCGGCACGGCCGGGCAGATCGTGGAATTCCGTCAACGATGGATGGAACGTGGTACGCAACTGGCCAGCCTGCTTGGCTTGCCGCACGAGGTTGACGTGGCGAACGATCCGTTCTTTGGCCGTGGCGGCAAGATCGTGGCCGACAGCCAGCGCGAGCTCAAGCTGAAGTTCGAGTTGCTGGTGCCGATCAATGATGGCGCGCCACCCACGGCTTGCATGAGTTTCAACTACCACATGGACCATTTCGCGCACGCGTGGCCGTTGCGTACCGCGGACGGCGCGCCGGCGCACACCGGCTGCGTGGGCTTTGGCATCGAGCGCCTGACGCTGGCACTGCTGCGTCATCACGGCTTCAAGCTGGCGAACTGGCCCCAGCGGGTGCGTGATGTGCTCGGAGGCATCTAGTACGTGCCAGCACGGCGCGACTGGACGACTTTACGTGCCGCATCCGTTCGGCCAATGAGGTGCCGTGACGGCGGATGCGGCCGGGGCCTCGCCCGGCGCGGCCGTCCCGTGCTGTCACGCGTGCTCCGCCATGCTGGCGTTCCGGTCCTGTCAGGTTTTCTCAGGGAAGGCAGTCCATGAAGGCGCAAACTAACGCGGACACGGGCACTTCGGCGTCCGCTCGGCAGGCATCGCCCGGCAGCCGTCCCGGCGTCGCCATCGGCAGTGCCGCGTTCGGCGGCGAGTGGGCCTGGGTGCAAACGCCCGCCGGCGCCGCCGATAGCCCCGCCGCACTGGATCCCGCCGCAGCCTGGTTGCCAGCACCCGTGCCCGGCACGGTGGCCAGCGCCCTGCGCGCTGCCGGGCGCTGGGACGACTCGGCGCCACCGCCACTGCACCTGCATGATTATTGGTATCGCGTCAGCTTTGCCGGCCGTGGCCGCCGCGTGCTGCGCTTTAACGGGCTCGCCACGGTGGCCGAAGCCTGGCTTAACGGAAAGCTCGTGCTGAGCGCGCAGCATATGTTCGTCGCGCATGAGGTCGAGGCCGACCTGGATGGCGACAACCTGCTGTACCTTTGCTTTCGCGCGCTCTATCCATGGTTGCGCAAGCAGCGCGGCCCCGTGCGCTGGAAGCCGCGAATGATCGTGCCGCCGACGCTGCGCACCGTCCGCACGACGCTGCTTGGCCACATGCCGGGGTGGTGCCCGCCGGTGCATGCGGTGGGTCCCTGGCGCTCGGTGGAATTGCTCGACCCGGCCAGCGACGACATCCTGCATGGGGTGCGCTCTGACCTGTGGGGACAGGTGCAGGGCGATCTCGGTGTCATCACGCTGCGCCTGCATTTTCCGGCCTCCGCGCCGGCTTCGGGATCGATCGAAGCCAGGGACGCGGAGGGTTGCGGCTATCCCGGCTCGCTGTCGCGCGTTGACGATCACACCCTGGTGGGCACGGTGCGCGTGGAACGCCCCAGGCTGTGGTGGCCGCATACGCATGGCGAACCTTGCCTCTACGGCGTCGATGCGAACATCGAGGGGCGCGCCATCGACTGCGGCCGGGTGGGCTTTCGCACGGTATCGTCGGATCGTGCTGGCGAGTCCGGGCACTTCGCACTGTGCATCAACGGCGAGCGGGTGTTTTGCCGCGGGGCCTGCATCTCAAGCCATGACCTGCCCGGCCTGGCAGACACCGATGAAGCATCCAGGCGTTGGTTGACGCTGGCGCGCCAGGGCGGCATGAACATGGTGCGAATCAGCGGCGTCACCTGCTATCCGGGCGAAGCGTTTTACCGGATCTGTGACGAACTTGGCTTGCTGGTCTGGCACGATTTCATGTTCGCCAATTTTGACTATGGCGGCATCGGGCCTGGCATTGGCCTTACCGATGACATCACGCGCGAAGTCAGCGAGTGGCTGACATCAACCCGGGCGCATCCGAGTCTCGCGGTGCTGTGTGGCGGTAGCGAGGCAGAGCAGCAGGCCGCGATGCTGGGCGCGTCGCGCAGCAACTGGAAGCAACCGCTGTTCGATGAACTGATTCCGGGCCTGGTTGCCGCCCATCGGCCGGACGTGGTGTATGTCAGCAATTCGCCGACCGGCGGCAGCTGGCCGTTCCAGCCTGACACGGGCATCAGCCACTACTACGGCGTCGGGGCCTACCAGCGACCGTTGGCCGACGCACGCCTGGCGCAAGTGCGCTTCGCTTCCGAATGCCTGGCTTTTGCCAATGTTCCCGGTGACCGCACGTTGACGGAGCACGGCTTGTCTGCGCCGCTGCACGCGCCGCGCTGGAAGGCCACGGTGCCGCGCGATGCCGGCGCTCCGTGGGACTTCGAGGATGTGCGCGAGCACTACTTGCGCGTGCTGTATGACGTGGATCCGCCGCGCCTGCGGTACGAACAGCCCCGGCGCTACCTGATGCTGTCGCGCGCCGTGGTCGCGGACGTCATGACCGAAGTCTTCAGCGAATGGCGGCGTGTCGGGTCGAGTTGCTCGGGTGGTCTGGTCTGGCAATTGCAGGATCTGATGCCTGGCGCCGGCTGGGGTATCGTCGACGCGTGTGGCCGTCCCAAATCGGCCTGGCATGCCTTGAGGCAAGTCTGGCAGCCGCTGCAGGTACTGATTACCGATGAAGGCCTCAACGGACTGCACTTGCACATGCTCAACGAAACGCCGCAGCCACGTGCATTGCGGCTGGAGCTGGATTGCCTGCGCGATGGCGAGGCGGTCGTGGCGCAGGCTCGGCACAGCCTGTGCCTGCCGGCCCGCAGTGCGCAGCGCGTGGAGGCTGCTGCGTTGCTTGACCGCTTCGTCGACCTGACTTATGCCTACCGCTTCGGCCCGCTGACGCATGATGTCGTGGTGGCGACATTGCTTGCTGCCGACAGTGGCGAGCCACTGAGTCAGGCCGTCTATTTGCCCGACCGCCGTGCCGCGGCGCTCAAGGCGCCAGGCTTGCGGGCACAGCTTGAGCAAGCGGCAGGTGAGTGGTGGCTGACCGTGTCAACCCAGCGCTTCGCTCGCTGGGTGCACATCGAGGATCATGCCTACCATGCCGCCGAGAACTGGTTCCACCTTGCGCCGGGCAGCAGCCGGCGTGTCCGCCTCGTGCATGAGGGCAAGGTGGGGGCGCATGCTGTTCCGCCGCCTTCCGGCGAGATTTACGCTGTCAACGTGGAACATTCGCTTGGCTATGATGGTTGACTTTGGCCGATCGGATCATTGTCGACGCCACCGAAGGCAGCGATCAGTCCTTCCATGGTCCTGTCATGGCAGGTTTCCAGTGTGTCGAGGCAGTCCGTGCAGGGATCGGCGCGGCGGCGTGCCACCGCACGCGCCAGGCGGAACTGCAATACCTTGCTTTCTGTCGCGATGGTCCGTGCGGCGTTGATAGCGGCCATTGGCACCTCGCGTCCCTGCTCGCGCAGCCAGCACAGCCAGTGGTGCAGCATCTCGAAATTGGCGCCGAGCTGACGCGGGAAATTGAAGGTGTACAAGTGGAAGTAAGCCTCATCACGTGCCAGCAGCGCGTCCATATGCTTGCCGAAAACTTGTCGCCAGCGTCCCACCGGGTTGGCCGCAGGGCGCCGGGCCAGGTGGTAGTCCATCAACGCGACCGAGGCGTCGACCAGCGCGGACGACTCGAGCGATGGCCGCACGCGCTTCGCGCATTCGGCATAAGGGAACAGGATATTGCCATTGCCGCTGAGTTCAGGCAAAAGCCGCAGCAGGCCGCGATAGTCTTCATCCTGCGCGCTGTGATAGCCGAGACTGTGGTAGTACCAGAGGCGCTGGGCCTGGCTGTCGATACGGTCGATGGCCACGGTGGTCTTGACGTGCTCGCGCCGGTACGCGGTGGCGTGCGTGTCGGGCAGGTAATAGCTGTCGACCTCAAGCAGTACGGTGTGACCGCGTTCGACCTGGGCCAGGACGTGCGCCTGGAGCGTGTCGTAGACCGCCATTTCCTGCACGACGGTTCCGTACAGCGTCTCCAGATCCATCTGCGGGTACTTGAAGAAGGTGAAGTGATCCCCTTCAAAGTCCTGGGCAACCGTGAACGGAAGTCCCGCGCGCGGATCGAGCCCCCAGCCATGCAGCAGTTCCACCCAGAGGTCGATATAGCAATTGGTTTCCTGCCAGATGGCATCGGCGCCATGCAGCAGGTGGCGATGCGCGATCGCCGCGGGGCTAGCGTCGACTCCGCCGCCACCCTCGCCGCATGCTGTGGTTGCTTTCATTTCGGTTCTCCGGACCTGTCTCGCCCCAAGGCATTGCCTGCTTGCCTGCGCGTCGACGTTCACTCTAGCGGGAGGGCTCCCATCTCTCGGTGCGCTCCCCAACAGAATCGGAGGCTTGCCCCGTACGCCAGTGTATGGTGGCGAGGCGCCAGTGCAACGTGACCGGGGCCTGTAGCACAGGCCACTTGCACCGGCAATTTGCGTTCCGTGCCCGCCATCACATAGCCGCGCAACGCATGCTTGTCACCTTGACTATATTGAGCCAGTGGAGGCGTGCAGTCAGCGCTCGCGTGCGTGGCCGAAAACCAGGCCAAGGCGCAGGCGCAGGCGCAGGCGCGGGATGCGGCCTCTGCCTGCAATGTTCACACCTTCCCCGGGCATTCCTCCATGCGGCGACGCGGTGCCCACCTCCATCGCCTGAGGCCGGATTTCAACGGCAGGATGAACCATCATGAAGCGCATCTTTGACGTCTGCCTGGCCTCGCTGGGTCTCCTGGTGCTTGCCGTTCCGCTGCTGCTCCTGGCTTGCGCGATCCGGCTGAAGCTGGGCAAGCCGGTCTTCTTCCGGCAAGTGCGGCCAGGGCTTCACGGCGAGCCATTCGAGCTCCTCAAGTTCCGCACCATGACTGACGCCCGCGGCGAGGATGGCGAGCTGCTGTCTGATCCCGAACGGCTGACGAAATTCGGCGCATTCCTGCGCGCCACGAGCCTTGACGAGCTGCCGGAGCTCTGGAACGTCCTCAAGGGCGACATGAGCCTGGTGGGCCCGCGTCCGCTGTTGGTGGAATACCTGCCGCTCTACTCGGCCGAGCAGGCGCGCCGGCATGACGTTCGTCCTGGCATCACGGGGCTGGCGCAGATCAGCGGACGCAACGCCATCAGCTGGGAGGAGAAATTCAGGCTGGACGTATGGTACGTCGACCACGTATCGGTGTGGCTGGACGTGGTGATCCTGTGGAAGACGGTCATCAAAGTGCTGGCACGCGACGGTATCAGCGCCGCGGGAGAATTCTCCGCCCCCCGGTTCCGGGGCAGCAAGCGCAGCATGCCGGATGTCGATGTCGCCTGACATCGCGGTAACGGGGGCGACATGCCTGGAGGCGCAAGAGAGATCGGCGATTCCATGAGCAGGGCCGACGGTGCATAAGCCCTGGTGCAAATGCTGCTTGCCTGCTGGCCTACCGCAGCTTACCGGAGCTTACCGGGACTCTTCCGAGCGTCCCTGCGTCAAGTCCCGGTAATCTTATATCACTGGTCGCGAATGCGGCGTGAGGTAATCTGGTGAGTCCCGGTAGTGATGAACTGCCGGTCTTTGGCGTTGGCCGAAACGCCGGTGTGTGAGTCCACCACGCATTCCGCACCGATTCTTATGCCGGGGTAGAGCGTCGCACGTGTGCCGAGGAAGCACCCCGGTCCGACCGCGGTGTTGCCATTGAGCACGGCGTGCGGCGAAAGCACCGAGCACGCGCCCACGCAAGCACCGTGGCCAATCCCCGAGAAGACATTGGCAACCACGCCGTCTTCCACCACCGCGCCCCGGCTGACGACGGTGAAAGGAAAGATCAGGGCCCCGATGCCCAAACGGGAGGAAGGCGAGATCAGGGCTTTGTCATGCACGTACAGCGGGACCGTGATCCCGTTCTGCAAGAGCCACGACAGTACCTCCTGACGCGCTTGCGGGGAGCCGATCGCGACCAGCACTGCCTGTCCCGGTGCGGGGCGGAACTGGCGAACTGACCCCAGATTGGGCGCATCGACCCCATCGGGAACCTTGCCTGGCGTGTCGTCAAGGAAGCCAGCCACGGTTGGCCCGCCGCGCAATGCCTCTTCGTACAGATAATCATAGAGCTCTATCCCAAGGCCGCCGGCGCCGGCGATCACTACGGAAGAGACGGCAGGCGCATTAAGAAGTGGCATGGCTGGTTGAACGCCGAAGAAACGAAACTGAGGCCGACGGTGGCTGAAAGGCAACGGTGGCGCCCGTACCGGCCGCCACCGTTTATCTAAGCCTGCTTGGTCGGTGCATTGCCGTACTCGGCGAGATAGCGATACTTGCCGAAGTAATTGTGGGCCCGATACCAGCGTCCCTCGATCACGAGCCCGTTGAACAGCACGCCCTTGACCTCTGCGCCAGCCTGGCGGATGGTTCGCTGCGCCGCGACCAGCTCGCCGGCGGTGGTCTTCTCGGCGCGCGCCACGAGGAATACGGCGCCTGCCTTGCCGGCCAGGATGCCGGCGTCAGCGGCCGCGAGCACTGGCGGCGTATCGATCAGCACGAGGTCATAGCGCGATTTGAGTTGCGCCAGCAGAGAATCCATGCCCGGGCTCAGCAGCAGATCCGCCGTGTGCGGAGGCTTGGTGCCGGTCGAGATGAAATCCAGGCCGGGCGCCACCTGCCGCTGTATGACGTGCTCCAGCGGCGCACCCATCAGCAGCTCAGTCAGGCCGGGACCCCGCTTGGCCTCGAAGAGGCCATGCAAGCCGCCGCGGCGCAGGTCGGCATCGATGAGCACCACACGGTGCCCGGCTGCGGCAATCGCGGCGAAGTTGGCGCAGATGAAGGACTTGCCGACGCCTGGCGCGGGGCCGCTGATCACCACCGTCCGGCTGTTGTTGCCTGCAAGGGCGAACCGCAACGCGGTGCGGAAGCTGCGCAGACTCTCCATGGCGGGGTCGTCCGGCTTTTGGAGCGCCAGTAGCCCGCCTCCGGATGGTAGCAGCGACTGCTGCCTGCTGAAGGGGATGGTCGAGTAGACGGTCATGCCTGTCTGCCGCTCGATTTCATCCGCATCGGCGATGCCGCCATCGAGAGCGTGGCGCACAAAGATCACCAGAAGGCCGGCAAACAAGCCCATGGCCAATGACATTCCGGCAATCATCACCCGGTTAGGGCGCACTGGCTTGAGCGGTACATCTGCCGGGTCGACCATCCGCGCGGTGCCCACCTTGCTCGCCTTGATTAGCCTGAGCTGTTGGGCATCGTTTAGCAGCGACTGGAGCGACTCGGTGCTGACCTTGACGTCGCGCATCAGGCGCAGCACGTTCTGCTCTACATCCGGCAGCTTCTGGATGCGCCCGGATACGCCATTCAACTGAGCGTTCAGGCCGGCAATCTGATTATCGATCAGTGCAATGGCCGGGTGGTTTGCAGTAAAGCGCGCAGCCAGTTCCTGCCGCCTCTGCTGCAATTCCTGCAGCCTGGTCTGGATTTGCACCGATTGTCCCAGGATCAGCTTGGACTCTTCGCTGAGATCGATCGTGCCGCGCTGATTGCGCATCGCGTTGTAACGGGTCTCGGCCGCGTCGACCTGCTGCCTGAGCACCGGTAGCTGTTGCTCGAGAAAGGCCAGCGACTTTTCCGCTTCCGCAGCTTTGCGGCGGATGTTCTGGTCGACATAGGCGTTGCCGATCTCGTTGAGGACCGCTGCCGTCATGCTCGCCGAGATGCCTTCCAGCGACACGCCAAGCACGCCGCTTTGCTTGCCACGCTCGCCGATCATCAGCCGCTCCTGCAGCCGCGTGATGGCCGCGCTGCGAGGCAGTCGACGGAGCACGAACTGGCTGCCGGGGCGCCCATCGAGCTGGCTGACCAGCATGGTGACCGTGCCGGTGGCGGTGGTGATTGCCAACGGCGTTCCAACTGTGCCCGTAGCCTCGGCATTGTCGCTGGCGAACCGCACCCGATACTGGTTGTCACCCAGCGCTGTCAGCATGATCTTGCGCTCCTCCATCGGCGCAGGCACGTCGAGCTGGGGCACGGTGATCGACTCATGTCCCCAGGCAAAGCCGCCCCATCCAAACAGCCCCGGGCGCGACAGCTCCGGGTTGAAATTGGAGATGGCCGGACCAATCAGGGGGAAATAGCGCGGCGCGGCCTCGATATACAGGCGCAGGTTGTCGACCGCCTTGCCGACCACCATTCGTGAACGCAGGAGTTCGATCTCGGCAGAAGCGGCGGGCTTGACGTCAAACACCGGCGAGACGCCGGCCGCGAGCCTGTTGGAGGCATTGCCGCTCAATTCCTCCACCTGCACCGTCATGTCGGCGCGGTAGATCGGCTTGGCAACAAGGGCATAGACAAGGCCTACGCCGATGACCAGCCCGGCTACGGACAGGAAGGTCCGGCGATAGCGAACCAGCAAATCGAGATAGGCGGTCAGATCCACTGCTGTGCCGCAATCGTCCGCACCAGCGGGGACATTGTCCCGCGTACTGACCGTTTTCATGATGCCTCTCCTTGACCATCGGCCGGTACGACTTCCTCCAGCCGCATAGACCATGATGCGATGCCCTGCTTGATCAGTTCCAGCACGATAACGAACATGCCCGGCGAACATCCGTATGGATATGGCCTGCCACCGCCACGAGCGCTTCATCGGCAGCGCAGGCGCGATGACCGGCGAGATCGTATCCCTCGCTCGCACGCAACCTGACAGCGCTCGGGTCGGCGGGTGCACCAACTGGCGGGGCGAGCCCGGCAGAAACCACATCGCATGCGGGCAGGACACGGCTCAGCAGGCAAGCCGCCATCGGGCTGCGGCAGACGTTGCCGACGCAAATGACCAGGATTGAGCGAACCATCTCTCGCGTCCCGTTATCGCAGTGCGCTTGTGGCACTGAACACCGGCTGCGTACTCGGTATCAGCTGGTTGATCACGCGACTCCAGCGGACGACCTGGCGTGCGTCCACATACACCACGTCCTTCGGTTCCAACTCGAAACCCTCGGCGATGGCCAGCGCTGCTGGCGAATTGCCGTCCAGGTGGAATATATTGGGTTCGCCATCGGCCGCCTTGCGGATCACGTAGATCTGCTCCGCATTGGCCGAACTCGGATTGACCCCACCGGCATCGCCAAGCGCCTCGTTCAGTGTCATCCGCCCATTGCGCATCAGCAGGGAGGCCGGGCGCACCACTTCGCCGGTGACGAAGATCTTGTTGTCCTCGCGCTGTTCCACGCGGACAATATCGCCGGAGCGCAGCATGATGCGGGCCGGATCGACACCCTTGGCCAACAGCGCGGGGATGTTGACATACCAACTGCGCTCGCCGCGGGTAACACGAATGCGGCTGTTGTCACCGGTCAGGTTCAGCACACCGCCGGCGCGGTTGAGCGCTTCCACCAGCGTCATCGGCGCATCGTCGATGGCCTGCATGCCAGGCGTCTTGACCTCGCCGTCGACATAGACGCGCTGGCTGCGGAAGCCGAGCACGCGAACCGTCATCTGCGGATCCCTGACCACTCGCGACAGCACGCGCGCCATCTGGTTGCGAACATCGTTTGCCGTTCTGCCGGCCACCTTCATGACGCCGGCGTAGGGGAACTGAATATCGCCCTGCGCGCTGACCACATAGCCAGGCACGTTGGAGCCACCGGTCGACGTGGGGGGCTCAAAGGCGGCTCCGATGCTGTAGGTCTGGGTGGGAAAGACCAGTTCCGGATGGTCCCACACCACGACCGAGATGATGTCGCCAGGGCCGATCCGATAAGGCTGCGGAGTCGCGAACAGTTCCTCGACCCGCTCGTTGTCCGTACGAGCCTTACTGCGTTGAGCTTTCACCAGATCGAGGGTGATCGGTGTCACCTTGGGTACGACATCGGGCCCGATTGCACTCACTACCGCCTTGTTGTCGAAGTACATGCCCGGCGACGCGGCGCAAGCCGCGAGCAGACCTGTAGCAATAACTATCGCCAGACTGGAAAGGACATTATGGCGATCGGTAGCGAAGGTCCGGGAATGAATGCGCCAATTGACTGGTCTCACGGCGATCTCCTTGCTGATAGCAGTGGACATCGCACCGTATATGCCATGCCCCCCGACGATTGCATCGTAGGAGGGGCTGCTCCCCGATTCGGTGCGTTGTCGCACACTGAATGCGACGTCTGCGAAGCCCGCTGCTAGATGGTCGCAAGCACATCATGCCTGCGCGCGCTGCGGCTTTTTTGGCTATTACGCAGGCCGAAGTCTCCGGTGACCTTCCAGATGCCGGGGCACGGGGGATGCAAAGCTGCCGCAGCATCAAGATAGGCGGTCAGGCCAATCGGCTTGGCATAGGCACCCTGACCGTTGGACACGGCTTCGCGTGTACCGGCTGTCTTCATGATGCGTCTCCATCGGTGTGTGCGGATGTTGCAGCCTCAATCTGTGCCGACCACGTCTCGATGCCTTGCTTGATCAGCCCCAGTACGATGTTGAACATACTGAGGGAGCCGCCGTACGGATCCGGCACATCCGCAGGCACAAATTCGCAAAGGCGGTATGTCTTTCCCCGGGCTTGCGGAAAGAGCAACTCCAGTTCCGTGCGCTGTTCGTTGTCCATCACCAGGACCAGCTCGGCAGCTGCCACCATGATCGCGTCGACGGCGCGCGCGCGATGGCTGGCGAGATCACAGCCCTCATCTGCCAGCAGCCTGATCGCACGCGGATCGGCATTCGCGCCAATCGGAGGCGCGAGTCCTGCCGAGGCGATCTCGCAGCCCGGCAAGGCGCGCCGGAGCAGGCACGCTGCCATCGGGCTGCGGCAAACGTTGCCGACGCAGATGACAAGGATGGACCTGATCATGCTGTCGCGCCTGTCAGACAACACTGATGGTACTGAACATGGGCTGGGTGACGGGGAGCGGCAGGTTGATCATGTGGCCCCACCGTACCATGTCAGTCACGTCTGGCACAGCGTCGGGTCCGATTGCCGCAACTTTTGTCTTCAACCCGGAATACGTGCCTGGCGACGCGGCGCGTGCGGCCAGCACCAATACAGAGCCAAGCAAGACGAAGCATGATGTGATGGCATGGCAGAGCCATCCTAGTCCCACCCCACCTGAGTCCTTCCCGGCCGGGATCGGTCTCATAGCAGTCTCCTTTATGGATACGAGCGGACATGGTGCCCCATGCATGTCTCAGCTATTGCATCGTAGGGAGGCACAAGCAATTACTCGGTGCGCTCTCGCACACTGGTCGGGTTCGCCGCCATGGGTGGAAAGCGGGCAGGCTGCATTTGGGCGTCTGATCGGAGGACTCATCCCTGAGGATGAGAGCGCAGTGGGCGAGGCACCGTCCATGCGCTTTTCCTCGGGCGCGCAGCATCGCATTCAGCCTTTAGAACGACAGCCATAGCGCGGCGTCGTTGCCAGACCCCAGCGGTCGGCTGCGGCCGAGTTTGGCAGCTTCGTCTCAAGTTGTGCTGCCGGCCAATTGTCCTTGCTGCCCGGCCCGGGAATGTGCGGGCGGCAACGGTGCTGAAGAAGAACCCTGGGCCAGTATTTCCCCAATCCACTGAAACAGCCCGAGCTGCGCAATGTATCCACAGATTTCCGATTCGCCCGGTCCGATTGAAGGCGCGGCGCGCCCGCTATCCATCCGGTCTTCTGTACGCCAAGGCACGAAGCCCCGCGCACAGAGCGCTGCCCGCCCCGGATAATCCTTCAAAAGTCCGCTCTTCCATGCCGGCCCCGTCAGGCTCACTCACCCAGGAGATCACGGCCATGGACCTCAGTAATGCACAAATCGCCATCATAGGCCTGGGTTACGTCGGCCTGCCGCTCGCGGTGGAGTTCGGCAAGCAGCGGCCCGTCGTGGGCTTCGACATCAATGCCGCGCGCATCGATGAGCTGCGCAGCGGCCGGGATGCCACGCTGGAGGTCAGCCCGGATGACCTGCGCAGCGCACGCCACCTGAGTTACAGCAGCGACCCCGCGGCCCTGAGGGACTGCAAGGTCTTTGTCGTTACCGTACCCACGCCGGTGGACAAGGCCAAGCGTCCGGACCTGACACCGCTGATCCTGGCGAGCGAGACAGTGGGCCGCGCAATGGCGCCAGGCGCCGTAGTGATCTACGAATCGACCGTCTACCCAGGCGCCACCGAGGAGATCTGCGTGCCGGTGCTGGAACGGCATAGCGGCCTGAAATTCAACGCGGACTTCTTCTGCGGATACAGCCCGGAACGCATCAACCCGGGCGACAGGGAGCACCGGCTGCCGGATATCCGTAAGGTTACCAGCGGCAGTACGTCCGAGGTCAGCGAGGCCATCGACGAGCTCTACCGGAAGATCATTGTGGCCGGCACGCACCGCGCGAGCAGCATTCGTGTGGCCGAGGCCGCGAAGGTCATCGAGAACACCCAGCGGGACGTGAACATTGCGCTGATGAACGAACTCAGCCTGCTCTTCCATAAATTGGGAATCGACACGCTCGAAGTGCTGAGGGCTGCCGGCACGAAGTGGAACTTCCTGCCATTCCGCCCGGGCCTGGTTGGCGGGCACTGCATCGGCGTCGATCCCTACTATCTCACGCATAAGGCGCAGGAGGTCGGCTATCACCCGCAGGTGATCCTGGCCGGAAGGCGCATCAACGACAAGATGGCCTTCCACGTTGCCGACGAGGTGGTGAAGCTCATGTTGCGTCGGGGTATTCCCGTGCTCGGCAGCCGCATCCTCGTGCTTGGCCTGACCTTCAAGGAGAACTGTCCGGACGTGCGCAATACCAAGGCCGTGGACATCGTGACGACGCTGCGGGGCTACAACGCCGAGATCGACGTCTATGACCCCTGGATCAACGTCGAGGAAGCCGAGGAGGAATATGGCCTGGCGTGCCTGCGCGAGCCTCCGCGGTGCGATCAGTACGACGCGATCGTGCTGGCCGTGCCCCATCACCAGTTCGTCACCATGGGCGTGAGAGCAATCAAGGCCTTCGGCAAGCCCCATGCGGTGCTGTTCGACGTGAAAGGAATCTTGCCGAGGAGCGAAGTTGACGCACGCCTGTAGGAATGCCCGGAAAGCAGCCGGAACCGGCACGGCACAAGAGCAAGCCATGGAAGCCAACAGCTACGCGCCTCTCAAGGTCCGCCTGGCCGCTACGCCATGCACGTGGCTTGTCACCGGCGTCGCCGGATTCATCGGCAGCAATCTGCTGGAAACATTGTTGCGGCTAGACCAGCGCGTTGTAGGCCTGGACAACTTCTCCACTGGCCATCGCCGCAATCTCTGCGAGGTCGAGGCGCTGGTGTCGCCCAGGCAGTGGGCCAATTTCCAGTTCATCGAAGGGGATATCCGCAACTTCGAGCATTGCCGCAGCGCCATGGTATTTCGCGAGCCCCAGGCCAAGGGAGCCGCCGCCGACGTGTATCCGGTGGATTTCGTGCTGCATCAGGCGGCTCTCGGCTCCGTGCCCCGCAGCCTGGAAGACCCCATCTCGACTCACAGTGTCAACATCAGCGGCTTCCTGAACATGCTGGTCGCCGCCCGCGACGCCCAGGTCAAAACCTTCGTCTATGCGGCAAGCAGCAGCACCTACGGCGACCACCCGGGCCTGCCGAAGGTGGAAGAAAACATTGGCAAGCCCTTGAGCCCATATGCGGTCACCAAGTACGCGAACGAGCTGTACGCAGACGTCTTCGCCCGCTGCTACGGCGTGCATGCCGTCGGACTGCGCTACTTCAATGTGTTCGGACCGCGCCAGGACCCCAACGGCGCCTATGCGGCCGTGATCCCGAGATGGATCGCGGCGCTGTTGCGACGTGAAACTGTCTACATCAATGGCGACGGGGAAACGAGCCGCGACTTCTGCTACGTCGCGAACGCCGTGCAGGCCAACCTGCTGGCCGCCGCCAGCGAAAGCCAGGAGGGCGACAGCCAGGTCTACAACATCGCCGTCGGCGACCGCACCACGCTGAGCACGCTGTTCCAGCTTCTTCGCGATGGGCTCGGCCCCTACGGCATCGCCGCCGACACCGAACCGGTCCATCGCGCCTTCCGGGCGGGCGATGTGCGCCACAGCCAGGCGGACATCGGCAAGGCGAAACGGCTGCTGGGATACCGGCCCACTCACCGCATTCGCGACGGCTTGGCCGAGGCGATGCATTGGTATGTGCAGATGCATCAGGCGCTGGACGTCTGATCGTAACCGGAAGATAGGGGAAGACAACGATGTGCGGATTCGCAGGATTTCTTGGCGGCTTGCCTGCCGCTCCGCCCGACCGTGCGGCCATGCTGTCCGAGATGGCACGCCGGATCCGCCACCGTGGGCCGGACCACGGCGATCTCTGGTGCGATCCGCACGCGCCGTTCGGCTTCGCGCACCGGCGCCTGGCGATTGTCGATCTCACCCCCGCCGGCCAGCAGCCGATGATGGCGGCCAGTGGCCGATACGTCATTGTGTTCAACGGCGAGATCTACAACCATCTCGAAATCCGCGCCGAGCTCGAAGGCGTCGGCGCCGCGCCTCAGTGGCGAGGGCATTCGGACACGGAGACGCTGCTCGCCAGTATCGATGCCTGGGGCGCCGATGCCACCGTCCGGCGCGCCATAGGGATGTTCGCCTTTGCATTGTGGGACCGGCAGACGCGCACGCTGACGCTGGCGCGCGACCGGATCGGAGAAAAGCCGCTCTACTACGGCTGGCAAGGGGCAGGCAGAGGCCGTACCTTTCTCTTCGGGTCGGAACTCAAGGCACTGCGCCCGCATCCGGCATTCGAGGGCCGCATCGACCGCGACGCGTTGAGCCTGTACATGCGCTACAACAACGTGAGCGGTGCCCATTCTATCTACCACGGCATTGCCAAACTGCCACCGGCGCACCTGTTGACCGTCTCCATGCAGGCGCCCGATCCTGTGCCGCGCGCCTACTGGTCTGGCGCCGCGGCGGCGCTGAATGGCAAGCAAGACCCCTTCTCAGGTGACCCCGAACAAGCGGTGGACAGGCTGGAGGCGCTGTTGCGCGAGGCGGTGCGCCGCCAGATGATGTCGGACGTGCCACTGGGCGCCTTTCTTTCCGGCGGCGTCGACTCCTCGACCGTAGTGGCGCTGATGCAGTCCCAGTCGTCCCAGCCGATCCGCACATTCTCCATCGGCTTCCATGACTCGGACTACAACGAAGCCGCGCACGCGAAGGCCGTCGCCCGGCATCTGGGCACGAGCCATACCGAGCTGTACGTCACGCCGGAGCATGCGATGGCGGTCATCCCGGAGCTGCCCGAAATCTACGACGAGCCGTTCTCCGACTCCTCGCAGATCCCGACGCTGCTTGTCAGCGAACTGGCCAGGCAGCACGTTAAGGTGTCGCTCTCGGGCGACGCGGGCGATGAGTTGTTCGGCGGGTATAACCGCTACCAGATCACGGCCGAACTGTGGCATCGACTTGCTCACATTCCCCGCCCAGTGCGCGCCGCAGCGGCATGGGGGCTGACCCGCCTCTCTCCGCGCCGGATCAATCAGATCGCAGCATCGCTTCCCATGGCTTCGCGCTGGGCCAACGTGGGCGAAAAGGTCCACAAAGGTGCCGGCGTCATGGCCGCGCGCTCTGCAAACGAGCTCTACCTTGGCATGGTTTCCCAGTGGCAATTCCCGAAGGCAATCGTCGTGGGTGGGGCGGAGCTGGCCTCTGTGCTGGACAGCGCCATGGGTTCGCTCGAGACGCTGAGCGACGTAGAACGCATGATGGCGTCCGATATGCTGACCTATCTGCCCGACGACATCCTCACCAAAGTCGACCGCGCGGCTATGGCGCGAAGCCTGGAGACGCGCGTGCCGTTCCTCGATCACCACGTGGTCGAGTTTGCCTGGCGCCTGCCCCTGGCTTACAAGATCCGCCGGGAAGGCGTCGGCTACACCACCAAGTGGGCGCTCAGACGCGTGCTTGACCGCTACGTGCCCAGTGAACTGATCGAGCGGCCGAAGATGGGTTTTGGCGTCCCGATCGACGCCTGGTTGCGAGGGCCGCTGCGTGACTGGGCTGAGGATCTTCTTGACGCGCAGCGCTTGCGACGCGAGGGCTATCTGAATCCGGAACCAATTCGCAGGCGGTGGGCAGAACATCTTTCCGGGCAGCGCAATTGGCAGCATCCGCTGTGGTGTGTGCTCATGTTCCAGGCTTGGTTAGCACACGAAACCGCACAGCAGACTTCCCCCGAACAGGCCTGCCGGGTTGAATTCAATTGGAGGCCGGCATGCGCTTTCTGATGATCGCGAGCTTTGCCGAGTCGCTGATCGCGTTTCGCGGCCCGCTCATGGAGGCATTGCAGGAAAAGGGACTGGAGATGCATGTCGCCGCGCCGGACATGCCGGTGGGACACTCCATCCGCACCGCGCTGGAGTCGCGCGGCGTGGTCGTGCATCACGTTCCCCTCGAACGTAACGGCAAGAACCCGCTGGCCGACGCGCGCACGCTGCTCGCTTTGCATCGCCTGATGCGGCGGGTCAGGCCTGACTGCGTAATGTGCTATACGATCAAGCCCGTCATCTACGGCATGCTGGCGGCCTGGCTGGCCCGTGTGCCACGCCGCTTCGCGTTGATCACGGGGCTGGGCTACGCCTTTGGCGAGGACAGGGGCAGGAACGGCCTGCGTGCCGTGGTGCAGCGGCTGTATGCGCTGGCACTCAGCCGGACAGATACCACCTTTTTCCAGAATCCGGATGACGAGGCGCTGTTCCGCCGGTCCGAGATCCTGCCACCCGACAGGCGTTCGTGTATCGTCAACGGCTCCGGCGTCGACGTCGCCAGCTTCCAAGTCGCGCCCTTGCCGGACGACAGCCCCCGCTTCCTGCTGATCGCCCGCCTGCTGGGCGACAAAGGCGTGCGCGAGTATGCCGAGGCGGCTCGGCGCATCCGGGCGCGGGGCGCCAGAGCGCGCTTCAGCCTGGTCGGCTGGATCGACAACGGCCCCGACGCCATCGCGCAGCAGGAACTTGACGCATGGGTGGCCGATGGAACCATCGACTACCTCGGTCGCCTGTCCGACGTCCGCCCGGCTATTGCTGGCTGCAACATCTACGTGCTGCCTTCCTACGGAGAGGGCACACCGCGTTCCGTGCTCGAAGCCATGGCGATGGGGCGCCCCATCATCACCACCGATGCACCGGGCTGCCGCGAGACGGTGGTTGATGGAGACAACGGCCTGCTGGTGCCGGTCAGGTCAGTCGGCGCGCTGGAGCAGGCCATGATGCAGCTGATAGAGGACTGGGAAAAGGTCGTAAACATGGGCCAGCGCTCGCGCCAGATCGCCGAAAGCAAGTACGACGTGCGCAAGGTCAACGCGGCGATGCTGCGCGAGATGGGGTTCGAGTAGGCGCCGGCAGACGCAGGGCGCGTGGAGCATCGCTTGCCCGGATCGCACATCCATGGATTGGGCCTTGAGTCGTCCGGCCTGACGTGCAGAGGATCATGAGGTCCGCTGCCCGTGACGTCGTTGCCGGAAATCTGGATACCCACAGGGTGGAGCCCGTCTAACCATGAGCGAACCGAGGCGCAGTTTCCTGGCGGGGCTAGCCGTCTTCCCTTTCGTATCCGGCCGGAGTGTCAGGTTTGAGTTTGGATGTCATCGTGTTGATGTTGCGGCCTGCGAGAACATGGTCGCCATTTTCGGGGCTATCTTTTGCACGCAGTAGAGGTTTTCGACGAGCCCGCGTCCAGCTCTCCCCATGGTGTCTCGAAGCTCGGCGCTAGTGAGCAATAGCGACAGTCTCGAGATCCAGTCCGCCTCGCCCCGCGCCAGAAAGCCATTAAAGGTATCCCGCACAATCTCCTGGTTGACCCCTATTGGCGAGGCGATCACTGGCAGGCCGCATGCCATGTACTGGATCAGCTTGTACCCGCATTTGCCTCGTTCCCATGGAGAATCGACGAGCGGCATGATACCGACGTCGCAATCCGCAATGGAGGCAGCCTCCGTGTCTTCGGTCCAGGGGATGCATTCCACGTCCACGCCCGGGGCGCTGAACTGGCTGCCTATCACGCGCAGGGTGAATTCATGGTGGTCGGCCAGGGAAGCTAGGGCTGATTTCAGAACACCCAGGTACTTGACAGTGGAGGGCGAGCCGATCCAGACAATACGCAAAGGCGTGGCAGGATTCTCGCTCAGTCGACGCTGGACGGTGTAGCGGCCCAGTTCGACGACTGTCGGGACAATCTCGACCCAACTCGCGCCTGCGCGCCTTGCGCGCTCCGCCAGGTACTCGTTCCCGGCGATGACCAGGCGGGCGCCCGACATCAGGGTGTCCAAACGACGACCGTACAAGGATCGCACCAGTGCGGAACGATGGAGATCATAGACATGGAACTGCGCGTCATCGTAGTCCAGAATATATGGCACCCCCTTCAACAGGCCACTTTCCAGCCAGACCGGGAACCAAGGGAGCGCCTCTTTCTCGATCCAG
This sequence comes from Cupriavidus sp. FW305-46, assembly GCF_058787075.1. Classification (NCBI taxonomy): domain Bacteria; kingdom Pseudomonadati; phylum Pseudomonadota; class Betaproteobacteria; order Burkholderiales; family Burkholderiaceae; genus Cupriavidus; species Cupriavidus sp. FW305-46. The sequence continues at coordinate 42,863 of NZ_JBYSZI010000035.1, read as the reverse complement.
ATGAGGTCAAAGTCTCGCCGCCTGACCAGCGCGAGCAAACGTCGCGCATAGGACTGAAGCAGCGACGTGATGACGTAACCGGCACGGCTGTAGCGCTGTCTGAGAACCGCATCAGATAGCAGCGGCTGCACCGTCACCGACAGGCCGGCGCGTTCCAGCCATGGCAGAAATTGCAGGCCGCGCAGACGAGACGATGCGCCAAGCCGTCCGTACCTTGTAAGCACCAGGATGCGAGGTCCTTTCATTGCCGATTCCCCTTGGCAGGGAACTGCCGGTTCACGAGATGGGCCACGGGAAGGATGTAAATCCATTGGAAGGTGACAGCTTCGATATAGCGTCCGGCGTTATCCGTCTTCAACGCCGGTTCGTGGGTCAGGGCACATCGCCACGACTCACGGCACTTGCCGGTTTGAGCTCATCCGGACTGTCGCCAAGCAGGCCACGTGCCGTGATTTTCCGGATCGTCGCGTGTAACGGCTCGCGGGCCTCTTCCGCTGATTTCGGCCTTCGTTCGCCAGAGCGGGTTGCATCCAGCGAGCTGTAGGGAGCGTATTCCGGCACGATCAACTGCACCGCCGTCTGGATCGCGATTTCGTCGCGCATTTCGCAGGCGGCGAATAGCCGGTCCAGCCTGCTGTGCAGATCGGCCTCTTCCAAGCATGGCTCATGCGAGCACATGATGCGTTCGTGCACACTGGGCGTGACGTCACCGCCGATCAGCAGTTCCTCGTAGAGCTTTTCGCCCGGTCGCAGCCCGACGAACTTGATCTCAATGTCGCCACTTGGATTCTTGCGTGTACGCTCGACCAGCCCGGACATCTCGATCATCGTGCGCGCCAGATCAACAATGCGTACCGGCTTGCCCATGTCCAGCACGAAAACCTCACCGCCCTTGGCGATGGCGCCGGCCTGGATGACGAGCTGGGCCGCCTCCGGGATCAGCATGAAGAAGCGGATCACATCCGGATGCGTGATCGTGATGGGCCCGCCCTCGCGGATCTGCTTGCGGAACAGCGGTACCACGGAGCCGGATGAGCCCAGCACATTGCCGAAGCGAACCATCGAGAAGGTAGTGCGCGTGCTCGGGCGCGCGGCCGCGGCCTGGAACACGAGCTCGGCAATGCGCTTGCTGGCCCCCATCACGTTGGTGGGCCGTACAGCCTTGTCGGTGGACACCAGCACGCAGGTTTGCACGCCGAAATGGTCCGAAAGATTGGCGACTGTGCACGACCCTAGCACGTTGTTGCGTATGCCTTCCGGCATGTTCGCTTCCACCAGCGGCACATGCTTGTAGGCCGCGGCGTGGTAGATCGTGTCCACACGCTGGCCGCGCAGCGCGGCGGAGACTGCCGTGGCATCGCAGACGGAGCCGATCCGTGCGGTGATCTCCAACTCGGGGTAACGCAGCCTGAGTTCTTGCTCGATCGCGTAGAGCGCGTACTCCGAGTGTTCGAACAGGATCAGGCGCTGGGGATCCTGGGTCGCGATCTGGCGGCACAGCTCCTTGCCGATGGACCCGCCTGCGCCGGTGACCATGACCGTCTTGCGATGGATGCATTTGGCGAACAGTTCTTCGCGAGGTCGGACACTGTCGCGGCCCAGCAGGTCCTCGATGCTGACGTCGCGGATGGACTGCACGCTGATTTTTCGATCTACCAGTTCCAACAGGCTGGGCAGCGTGCGCACGCTGACTGAATAGCGGTGCAGTCTGTCGATAATCTGCCGGCGGCGCTCGACAGACAGTGATGGCACCGCCAGTACGACCTCATGGATGCCGTGCTGCTGAATCTGCTCGCGCATTTGGTTGCTGTGATAGACCGGCAGGTCGGCGAAGATATTGCGGTTGAGCGTAATATCGTCGTCGAAGAAGCATACCGCCTTGTGGCCAACGCTTGATCGCATGGCAATGGCTAACTGGAATCCTGCTTCGCCAGCACCGAAGATGCCAACACGCAACGCCGAGCGATCGCGCTGAGCCTGGCGATTTTTTTCTTGGGAGAACGTCAGCAACGAGCGTGCGACGAAGCGTGACGTCACAAGATAGGCAAATGCAATGAACCAGTAGATGAGCAGACCGCTACGAGGCAGCCGGTCGAGATGCACAAGGAACGAGAGTGCATAGGTGAGTCCGACCAGGCAGGCCAGGCTGATGCCGGTGGTCCAGAGAACCTTCAGATCAAAATATCTGATCACAGTCCGATACAGCCCGCTCAGCGAGAAGACGGGGATCGTACATGCGGCAATGATGAGCGGCGGCGCCATGCCGTACTGCACCAGCAGTTCGGGATTGCCCGCGCGCAGGAACAACGCCAGCGCGAAGCACAGGGGCAACGCCAGCAGGTCCGCCGACAACATGAGTGCCACCTTATGGCGTCTTGGTAGCGCTATAAGCCACTGCGACAGGAGATTTTTCATTTGCCAAGGCCTCACGTCATCACAGCTGAGGTCCGGCTGCGACCAGACCATGACCCAGGTGCGCCCAATGGCGGGACACACAACAGCGGTTTCGCGGCGTTCTCCATTGTTTTGAGTTTTCTTAGGGAAAGGCTGTGGCGGCAACCGGCATCTTGCTGCCGGCATTGACGCCCGACTTGCCTTTAATGCCGTCCGGGCGACGGAATGCCTTCGACACTGGTGCAGATGGAAGCCATTATGGGTTTTGCCCGGCGACGCGTAATGTCGCAAGGTGCGTTCGCGTACGAAAGTGCATAAGTCCGGGAGAGCGCACATGAGTCTCAACTGTGCGAACTAGTCCATCTGGCCGGCTTCACGCCCGAGGTCAGGTCTGATTAGATAAACGCAGCTTCCATGAGCAAAGCGGGCGGCATCGTGCAACGAGTCCCCCATATGTTTGTTCGGCTTTGTGGCGGATGCCATGGAGCCTGCGACGCCCGTGCCGACTTCGATTGCTGAGGTGGATGACCATGTTAGACAGCGGTTTTTCTCCCTGGCCGAGCTTTACTACCGAGGAGGCAGCCGCCGTGCAGCGGGTACTGCTTTCGAACCGGGTGAACTATTGGACCGGCGCCGAATGCAGGGCGTTCGAGAAGGAGTTTGCCGAGTGGACCGGCTCGTCCTACGCGGTCGCGCTGGCAAACGGTACGCTCGCGCTGGACCTTGCCCTCAAGGCGCTGGACGTCGGCCCCGGGGATGAGGTGGTGGTCACGCCGCGGACATTCATCGCCAGCATTTCGTGCGTGGTCAATGCCGGTGCGATTCCGGTGTTTGCCGATGTCGATGCCGATAGCGGCAATCTGACGGCGAATACCATTGCGCGCGTGCTGACGCCAAGAACGCGTGCGATCATCTGCGTGCATCTCGCGGGCTATCCGTGCGACATGGACCCGATCATGGAACTGGCGCGATCGAGAGGGTTGAAGGTCATCGAAGATTGTGCGCAGGCGCATGGGGCTCGTTATCGCGGGCGTGCTGTTGGCACAGTCGGACATGTCGGTGCCTGGTCTTTCTGTCAGGACAAGATCATGACCACCGGCGGCGAAGGTGGCATGGTGACCACCAACGACGAGGCGCTTTGGTCGCGCATGTGGTCTTACAAGGATCACGGAAAGAGCTGGGAGGCCGTGTACCAGCGCCCCCATCCGCCTGGATTCCGTTGGCTGCACGAGTCTTTCGGCACCAACTGGCGCATGCTGGAGCTGCAGGCCACGATCGGCCGCCTGCAGCTCAGGCGCATGGAGCATTGGACTCGCCAGCGCACTGCCAACGCGATGGCGCTGATCCAGGCGCTCGCTTGCTGTCCTGCGTTGCACGTGCCGCTGCCACCTGCCGACTGCCAGCACGCCTGGTACAAGCTTTACGCCTACGTCCGGCCGCATGCGCTGAACGCTGGCTGGGACCGCGACCGCATCATGGCCGAAATCAACGCCGGCGGCGTGCCCTGCTACGCGGGAACGTGCTCAGAGGTCTACTTGGAGAAGGCCTTCGAGGATACCGGCTGGCGCCCGGCTGAGCGGCTGTCTGTGGCGCGCATGCTGGGTGCGACCAGCCTGATGTTTCTGGTGCACCCGACCCTGACCGCGGCCGAGATCGAGAAGACTGGCGCGATGGCGTGTGCTGTGATGCGGTCTGCCACGCGAGCGGTTGCATGATCGGATGGATATGTCATAGCCGCGCCGGCCGGCGGCGGGGGCAACGATGAGTCCCTGGATGCCACTAATCCTGCTTGGGGACAGCAGGTTGGTTTTGCCGCTGGCGGCCGCTATTGCGCTATGGCTGACCGGCGCTGGGCAATGGCGCCACGCCTTGCGTTGGCTGGTCTGGTTCGGATCGGGGGCGGCCCTGGTTGCCGCGGACAAGCTCGCGTTCGCGTCCAGTGGCTGGTCCTGGCCCGCGATTGACTTGTACGTTGTCAGCGGCCATGCCATGCTGACAACAGCGACCTACCCGGTATTGCTGATGTTGATGGGCGCGCGAATCAGCGTACGTGGGGCGCGCTGTGGGTGGTTGGCGGGGCTTGGGATGTCGGCCCTGATGTGCGTCGTGCTGGTGGCGGGACACTACCATACCATTGCGGAGACCCTGACAGGTGCCGTCATCGGGCTGGCAATTTGCACGTTCAATGCCGGTATGCCGACGCGCCTGCAAAGCAGGTGCACTCCGATAATGTTGGCATTGCTATTTTTTTTGGCCTGTGCGGCCGCGATTCCGGCCGGGCGCAAGACAGCCAGGCACGCTGTCCAGTTGCTCGGTACGGAGCGGCAGGGCATATCACTGCAGTACTTGCGGCACATTCATGTGAACCCTGATACGGGAAAGACCGTAGTGACCGTCTTGCGGTGCTGGGGGTAATGCGACGTGACGGTCGACCAAAATAATGACTCTTTGGGAAGACCTGGTGCATGCCAATCTGTTTAGATCGGATGATGCCGAATGGCGCGATCTTCTGAAGCGTTGCTGGCACGACTGCCACCAAAAGCCGGGCTGGCTGCGAGCCGCTGAGCATGCTGATGGCGGGATTGCACTGGCGGTGCATGTGAGTGATGGCAAACACGAGTTGCTGGTGCCGATCTTGCGTCGTGAGCTCGGTGCAGGCATCTGGGATGCAACGTCGCCCTATGGCTATGCCGGCCCTGTTGTTACCGGGGCGGCGCGGGATGGCTTTGCCGACGAGGCCATGCAGGCTGCAGTTTCATTCCTGCGCGAGCAAGGCTGCGTGTCATGGTTTATCCGGCTGCATCCGATCCTCAACGCGGACTGGCGGAGCAGACTTGGCCTGGTGGTAGTGCACGGTCCAACGGTTTCGATCGATCTCTGCAAAACGCCGGAGGAACACTGGCGCGAAACCCAGTCTCGTCATAGGCGCGGCATCGACCGTGCTCGGCGCGCCGGTGTCACCGTACGGCTGGACACGAAATTCGAGAGCATTCCGTGTTTTGTCGATGTCTACAACCGCGCCATGGACAGGCTTGGTGCATCGAGTTACTACTATTTCGGGCAGTCCTACTATGAGGCCCTGATCGAGCAACTCGGCGACGAGTTGCTACTGTTCGTCGCCGAGGAAGAAGGGCGCATCATCGGTGGCGCGACGTTCACAGTGGCACCACAGGCTGGCATTATGCAATATCACCTGTCCGCGGCCGAAGACAAATTCCGCCACCGTCAGCCGGCCAAGCTGATTATCCACACGGCCCGAGAATGGGGGCGCCAGAATGGTTACAAGCGCCTTCATTTGGGTGGAGGCCTGGGCTCGCAGCAGGATTCGCTGTTCGAGTTCAAGGCCGGCTTTTCAGCTGATACCCATGTGTTTCGCACCCAACGGGTGGTGGTCGATCCGCAACGGTATGTGGCGCTGGCGGGCAATACGGCATCGGTACTGGACGACCTGAGTGGCTTCTTCCCCGCCTACCGGAGCGATGCGCAGAGGCCCACCCGCCCGCCTGCTGACCAGCCTGACACGAAGGCTCGTCTCTAGGGGCAGCTTCGGTTCGGCGTTGCCAATGCCTTCGCCGCATGGAGTGAAAAGCCACCATGATGCGGACATACGTTGTTCACCACGGTTCGCAGAAACGGGTACGCGATAGCGCTATTCGCGCGGCACAGGCGTGCGCAGGCCAGCAGCGGGCCCAGTTCCCAAGCGCTCATCGGCATAACGGTTGCGCAGCAGCCACCACAGGTAGCTCGCTGTAGCGTAGAAGAGGCGGATTCCGTGCGGACCTGCTGCGCGCAGATTGCGCCCAAGGTCATGAGGAAGCGCCATCAGCAGGAACAGGGCTTTGGACGGACGTTGCCTGCCGTGGCCATTGCGACGGCACGCCACAAACAGGCGAGAGGCTTCACTGGCGGGGCAAGACCGGCCTCCAGACAGCGACGGCAAGCGTTGGTTGACAGCAGTCGCGACCATCTCGATGCGGTAGCCGTGTTCCTGTACTGCGCAGCCAGACAGTTCGAGCTCGTCATATCCTCCGGCCAATTGCTCGTCAAACACCACACTCGCGAACAGTTCCCGCGGGAACACGGCGCTGCGCAGCAGCACTGTGCACAACCGCTCGCCATGGCGATAGTTCTGCGTCGGATACCCGAGGAAGGCCGGCTTGCGTGGATCGCAGCGCTGCCCCTGGCAGAGTTCGGCCCCGGTCAGGATGAGCGGCGTCGCACAGCCGGCGGTGGCCCGGCGGATATGGTCGTCGGCAATACACTCGGCCATCTGCTGCAGAAAGGTCGCACCCAGCAGCGTCTGATCATCCAGGAACAGCACATGCGAGCCGGTGGCCGCGCACAGAGCGCGGTTGCGGTTGGCCGCCGGGGTACGGCGCGGGCCTTCCAGGTAGGTGATGTCCGGATAGTCCCGGCGCATCATCTCGCGCGTGTCGTAGCCGCTGCTGTCGTCGGTGACGATGAGCTGGTGCGGCGGCATGGTGGAATCAGCGACCGATTGCAGCGTGTGCCGCAGCTGCTCGGGATGGTCGCACGTGTAGATGCACACCGAAACGGTGGGCAGGAACGAGCTTGCCGGCATGGTGACCCCTCCAATGTTCGGCAGATGGCAGACACCTGCGCCGGCCCGTCTGGTGCGGGCGCGGCGCAAGGTCCTGAACTACAGCACCGGGCTGGCGGCCTGGAACGCGGCTTCGCCGGTGCGGGACGCAACCACAGGGCGCGCGGTGCTGCCGCGCGTGAAGCGTTCATCGCCGCTGACCCACTCGAGCGTCGCGCCACGTTGCAGCGCGGCATAGACGGCCTCGCCCTTGTTGCGTACCTTCAGGCGCTGGTACAGCGTGCAGGCGTGACTCTTGACCGTTGCCACCGAGATATTGAGCATGCGGCTGACGGTCTTGATCGGGTAGCCGCGTGCCAGCAGCACCAGCACCTCGTACTGGCGCGGCGTGATCTTCAGCATTTCGGCTTCGTCGTAGCTGGGCTCTTCCTCGACCAGCGGCGCTGCATTGGTGGCAGCCGGGGCCGACAGCGGCTGCCCCGGCCGCAGGCCGGTGAGGTCGCGCACCGCCACGGTGGTGCGTGCGGCACCGGGCGTGCCGGCGCATGCCACCAGCGACAGTTGCTCGCCTGTGAGCGCGTGCGCAGGGTTCAGCGGAAGCGGCGCGGCCGAGGCCAGCGACTGCACGGCCGGCATGGCCGAACGCGACGCCGACGGCATCGAGCCGGTTTCGGCCGAGAACAGCAGCCCCTGCACGCCTGACACCGCCAGCCGGATGGCCGCCTCGATCACCGCCAGCGAAGCGGATTTCGGCAGGCAGCCGCAGACGCCGCGGGCGCTGTCCGCGTTGGGCACATGCAATGGCAAGATGTCTGCCAGGATCAGGATGCGTTGCGGCGACAGTGCTTCGCGGGCCTGTTCGAGCTGCGGCCAGCCAGACCCCACATCGGCGGGCATGCCGAATACCAGCAGGTCTGCGTTGTGGTGCCGGGTGTCCAGCCTGGCGATGTCCGCGGGCGCAATGGCGGCAACCTGGGCAGACTCCTGGATGTTCTCGAGCATCTGCAACAGCCCGAGCCGGAGCAGTGGATGCTCCTCGATCAGCAACGCGTTCATTGACTTCACTCCCCGTTACTCGGGGGCGGAATGCGGGGCGCTTTGCGTATGGAGGGCATTGCAGGACAGCAGTCACCTGCGGCGACTGGCTGCTTGTCTGACCCCCATGCTTCCATGCTCCGGCAGTCCCGTTCTTCTGGATGGAACTTGTCGGTGGCTGGAAGGTTGACCCGAACCCGAACCCGAAAGATTCTCGCTCCTAAATCGGCTTAAATTCATCTTATGGGCTGGTTGAATGGAATGCAAGCGGGCCGGTCTGGGACGAGTGGGGGTGGGAATGAAAGGACATACATAATCCTTTCAAAAATCATCCGAACGCACCGGTCCAGGTTCCGCAAACGCCGCGCTGACGCGGGGTCCAGGAGGTTTCACGGATGTGACATCCGGATTTAATTTGGTTGCAGCATTGAAACAGATAGCATTATCTACACCCCCTGTAAGTAGTGTTCTTAACCCCATGGTGGGGTATCGGTAATATATCTGCGGCGGATTGCTCCAATCATGAAACGCCGCTTTCATATGTGTTTTCGAAATAGGCCTGCCTGATTTTCAGGCAGGTCGGGCGCATGGCCTAGTGCTTCTGGATGAGAGACGTCTCCCACCTCGGGATGAGCGCTGCGGCGCCGGCTGCGCCGGCCTGCACCGGACTTGCCACCGCCTGCCGGGAGGACAGCGTGGCGGGCCCGGGGCCGGCCGGCAGGTCCGCCCGCGGCGGCGTCAGCGGGCCCAGTGGCCGGGGCGCATGACCCAGCCGTGCGGGCCGCGCACCCAGCGCTCGGGCACATAACGGTAGCCTGGACGCTGCGCCTTCCAGTAGCCGGCGCGCCAGTCGTAGCGCCCGCCGCTGGCGGTCCAGTGGCCCGGCACCCAGACCTGGCCGCGGCGCGCGGCGGGGTGCGGTTCATAGCGCGGCGGCGGGGGCGGATGGCCATAGCCGTGGGCGACCGCCACCGCATGGGCCTCGGCGGGGGCGGTCAGTCCGAAGGCGCCGCCCGTGGCGAGGACGGCTGCGGCAAGCAGGAGCTGGCGTTTCATGTGGATTCTCCTTGGGCGGTTGGAAGCGGTTGGAAGCGGCTGGATCGGTCAATAGCGGTCGTAGTGGTGGTGGCGCGGCGGCGGGCCGCCGCGCGGTGGCACGACGATGCAGGCGGACAGCAGTGCGGCCGTGGTGGACAGCAGCACCAGCAGCGAGAGGGCGCGTTTCATATGGGCTCCTGGCGGGTTCGCGTTGGACATGGCTTCAATGTAGCGAGCCGACCCCGCAGCGCGTGCTTGCACTTGTAAGGCTGTCTCACAAGGGCTTGTGCTGCTGGCGCAGGCCCGCCCCGGGCGCGCGGCATCCCGGAAGCCCTTGCGTATCAAGGCGTTGCGCGCATGGCGGCAGGCCCATGGCGTGGCCTGCGCGTGCCGGGGCGGAGGTAATGTGACGTTACACGGGAAATAATTCTCGCAACGCAACGGGCCCCGGAGCGGGCGCCGCACCCTTTGTGGGCGGCCTGGCCGGGCACGCAGAAACGGGTACGCCGCGATGGTGCGCGATGCCTCGGCATGGCCCGGCGGGGGGGCACTGGCAGCGTCACGGCGCCATCACGGTGCGTTCAGTCGCGCAAATCGGTGGGGCGGAAATGGCATGAAGCTTGCGCCATGGGCTATACCAGTCGGAAGTGGCCTCGTGTGCTTGAAGGAGGCGTCATGCCGGTCATGCTCATCGTGCTTGCCCTGCAATGGCTGCAGGGGCTGTCGCCGCCCGCCGCGGCGTTGTTCGCGCTGCCGCAGGAGATGGCGCCTGCGGATGCCGCGGCCATCGTCGAACCCGCGCTGACACGCTGACATGGGCTGACGCCGGGGTGGTATGACTACCCTGCCGCCGCGGCAGTCCGAGTGGCTCCATCCAACCTACCACTGTCATGGAGTCAGCATGAACCGCAGCGACGTCACCGACCTCATCATCGAAGCCAAGGTCACCCGCGGCATTGCCTGGGCGCAGGTGGCCGAACGCGTCGGCCGCAGCAAGGAATGGACAACCGCGGCGTGCCTGGGCCAGATGGCATTCGACGCCGCCGGCGCGCGCGCGGTGATGGAGCTGTTCGGGCTGCCGCCCGAGGCCGAACCCTGGCTGCGCGAGGTGCCGTACAAGGGCTCGCTGCCGACGCAGGTGCCGGCCGATCCGCTGATCTACCGCTTCTACGAACTCATCAGCGTGTACGGCACCACGTTCAAGGCGCTGATCCATGAAGAGTTTGGCGACGGCATCATGAGCGCGATCGACTTCCGCATGGACCTGCAGCGCGAGCCCGATCCCAACGGGGACCGGGTGCGCATCGAGATGTCGGGCAAGTTCCTGCCCTACAAGACCTACTGAGCAGCGACTGCGCGCATCGGCGGCAGCGCAAGCGACACGCCATAGCGCGTCGGGTCCAGGCGCATGGTCAGCACGCCCACCAGCGCGGCGCAGGCCAGGTGGTACCACCAGCCCGCGGCGAAGCCGCCGGTGCGTTCGTGCAGTATGGCGGTGATCCAGGGCGCCAGCGACGCCAGCAGGAAGCCGCCGCCTTGCATCAGGGCGCTCAGCGCGCCGGCGCTGTCGGGGTCCGGCAGGTGGTCCAGTGCCACCACCAGGTACAAGGCAAAGCAGCCACCGAGGCCGGCGCCGCCGATCACGGCCCACGCGTGCGGCGCGGCATCGGGCCACAGCGCCAGTCCGCCGAAGCCCGCCACCTGCATGGCCAGCGCCAGCGCCATCCAGGCGCGGCGGTCCAGGCTGCGCGCGGCCAGCAGCGGCAGCAGCAGCGCCGCGGCGGCCTGCGCCACCGCCATCAGCGCCACCAGCGACCCGCTCGCCGAAGCGCTCCAGCCGTGGTCCTGGTAGAACGGCGCGAGCCACGCCACCAGCGACGCATAGCCGCCGTTCATCACGCCAAAGCAGGCCATCAGCAGCCAGGTGCGCGGACGCCGCAACAGCGCGCGCGTTGCCCTCGCCGGGCGGCTTGCCGGCACCCCGGGGCCGCGCGCCGCGGCGCGCGGCAGTGCCACCCAGGCCAGCGCCAACGCTGCCAGCGCAGGCACGGCCCACAGCGCCAGCGCATCGCGCCAGCTGCCGGCCAGTGCCGTCACGTCGGGCGACAGCTGCGCGCCGAGCGCGCCGCCGCCCATCAGCGCGGCGGAGTACAGCCCCATCACCGGCGCCACGCGCCCCGGGAATTCCTGCTTGACCAGGCCCGGGCAGGCGGCCTGCACCACGGCCACGCCCAGCCCGCACAGCGCGGCCGAGGCGATCAGCCAGGTGCCGTCCGCCACGCCCAGCCGCAGCGCGCAGCCGGCACCGAGCAAGGCCAGCGCGCCAAGCACCGCGGTGCGCGCACCCAGCCGCTCGCGGATGGCCGGCCCGAAGAACGCGCCCACGCCCATCAGCAGCATCGGCAGCAAGGTCAGCCAGGCCATGCCCTGGTAGCTGAGGCCGGTGCCGCTGCGGATGGCCGGGGCCAGCGGCCCCACCGCGGTCAGGAACGGCCGCAGGTTCAGGCCGATGCCGGCGACCGCGGCCAGCACCAGCCAGCGCGGGGTGGCGCCGCGCGCGCCCTCAGCCACGGGGCGCGCGCGGGCCGTAGAGCTGCGCCGCAGAGAGATCGACCGCCACCCGCGTGAGCGGCAGCGGCGGCGGGTTCAGCGACAGGCGCAGCGCCTGGTAGGCGGCCTCGCTCGACATGCCGTAGGGCGCGGCATCGTGGTTGTCGAAGGCGTAGTAGACCGCCTGCACGCCGGCCATGGTCATCGCCGCCAGGCACATCGGGCAGGGGTGGCCGCTGGCGTAGACCACGCTGCCGCGCAGATCGGGGCGGCCCAGCTTGCGCGCGGCGGCGCGCACCGCCTCCATCTCGGCATGGGTGGTGGGGTCGTGGCTGTGGACGATGTCGTTGACGCCGGTGGCGACGGCCTCGCCGTCGAGCACCAGCACGGCGCCGAAGGGGCGCGCGCCACGGTCACGGTTGGCCGCGGCAAGGCGAACCGCCTCGCGCATGAATTCCTGGTGAGTGGTCATGGTTGGCAAAAAAAGTGAGTGCATGCTCGCGAGCAGGGCGGCATGGGTCTTTTGAGGGGCGTTCCCGGTGGCCGCAGGGCGCGGGCCGGGGCAGCGTGCCAACTGTACGCCGGGGCTTGGTAATTGGGAAATTAAATGATGAAATCGCCGGCAGTGGAAAAACCAATGGATAACCGGCCATGCAGGACCCTCGCCTCGATCCCGTGCTGCTGCAGAGCTTTGTCGCCGTGGCGGAAAGCGGCAGCTTTACCCGCGCCGCGCAGCGCGTGCACCTGACCCAGTCAACGGTCAGCCAGCAGGTGCGCCGGCTGGAAGACCAGCTCGGCTGCGTGCTGCTGGACCGCGGCGGCCGCTACGTCACCACCACGCCCGAGGGCGAGCGCCTGCTGGGCTACGCGCGCCGCCTGCAGCAGCTGATGGCCGAGGCGGTGGGGCAGCTGCGCCAGAGCGCCGGCCAGGGCGAGATCCGCATCGGCGTGCCCGAGGACTTTGCCGCGCGGCCGCTGACGCCGGTGCTGGCCGGGTTTGCCGATGACTGGCCTGGCATGCGGCTGGAGGTGACCAGTGGCATGAGCCATGAGCTGTGGCAGCGCTTCCAGGACCGGGAACTGGACCTGGTGCTGGTCAAGCAGCGGGTCGGGCAGGCGCCGGGGCTGGCCAGCTGGCCCGAGCCGCTGTGCTGGATCGACAGCCGCAGCCGTCCGGCGGTGGCGCGCGACCCGGTGCCGCTAGTGGCGTTTCCGGTGGGCGGGCTGTACCGCGGCGAGATGACGCACGCGCTCGACGCCGGCGGACGGCGCTGGCGTGTGGCCTTTGTCAGTGCCAGCCTGGCCAGCATCCTGGCCGCGGTGGCCGACGGCCTGGGCGTTACCCTGCTGCCGCGGCGCCTGGCCACGGCTCAGCACCAGGTGCTGGAGGACGGCGGCTGGCCCGCCGCGGTGCCCGACGTCGAGCTCAGCCTGCACGCGCAGCCGGACCTGCCGGCCGCGGCGCGCGACATGGCCGCGCGGCTGGCCGCGCTATGCGAGACCGTGATGGGGTCGGGCGCGCCGCCCGCGGATCAGCCGAAGAACTCGTTGTAGTAGCGGGTGCAGGTGCCGGCCGGGCGGAAGGTGTAGGGCAGCTCGGCCATCGCCGCGGCTTCCAGTGAGCCGAACGGGATGTCGGGCGCGGCCAGGGGGCCGGCTTCGGGGGCGGACTGGTGGTCGGAGCGCGCAAGCTCGGCGCGGGTGTTGGATGGCGAAGTCATGTCAGGCTCATTCTCAAGGGCCGGGCACTGCACCCGGCAACTGCGGATCGGCGTTGTCAACGCGTGCAGCCATCCTAATGCTGCAGCGCGGCGCAGTCAGCCGCCCCAGCCTGAACACACTGTTGCGCAATCGCGCCCAATCGGGGCGACTTGCCCGGCGTTGCGCGCGCCCGGCTGCCGCCGGCGACTTGCGCCAACGCCGTCCGCGGCAGGGTCTATATTGGCTGAGGGTTGCCTGCGCCGCTTGCTTTGCGGGCAGTGCGGGCCTGAGTGCCGCTGACCTTCCGGAGCGTGCCATGTCGTTGCCTCCATGCTTTACCGATCGCCGCGAGGCTGGCCAGTACCTGGGCCGCCGCCTGGCCGAACTGGGTTTTGGCGCCGCACAACTGGGCCAGCCCGCGCTGGTGCTGGCGCTGCCGCGCGGCGGGGTGCCGGTGGCGTTCGAGGTGGCGCGCGCGCTCGACGCGCAGCTGGACGTGCTGCTGGTGCGCAAGATCGGCGCTGCCGGCTATCCCGAGCTGGCGCTGGGCGCGGTGGTGGAGGGCGATGCCGGCGGCGGCGGCCCGCACACCGTGGTCAATGACGATCCCTGGGCGCGCCGCGCCGTGGAAAGCGGCAGCTTCGATGCCGAGCGCGGCCGCCAGCTCGACGAGATCGCGCGGCGCCAGCGGCGCTATCGCGGCGGTGCGCCGGTGCCAGAGCGCGCCGGGCGCACGGTGATCGTGGTCGATGACGGCGTGGCCACCGGCGCCACCATGCGCGCCGCGCTTGAAGGCGTGCGCATGGCCGGGGCGGCGCGGGTGGTGGCGGCCACGCCGGTGGGGTCGGAGCAGGGGCTGGCCAGCCTGTCGGCCGCGGCCGACGAGGTGATCTGCCTGAACACGCCCCCCAGCTTCGGCGCGGTTGGCGCCTTCTACCTGGATTTCTCCCAGACCAGCGATGAAGAGGCGCTGGCCCTGCTGCGCGCGGCGGCGCCGCCGCCTGCGCGCTGAGGTTCGCTCAGCCCTTGCCCAGGCGCGCCTTCAGGTGCGGCACCAGCCCGCCGGCGGCCAGGATCGCCCGCAGGAAGTCGGGGATGGGCTCGCACGCGACCAGGCTGCCGTCGTCCAGGCGCAGCTGTGCCGTCGCCAGGTCCAGCACCGCGTGCGCGCCGTCGGCCAGGCGGCTGGTGTCGGCGCAGACCAGCACCGGCAGGCCCAGGTTGATGGCATTGCGATAGAACAGCCCGCCGAAGGACTGCGCCACCACGGCGCCCACGCCCAGCGCGCGCAGCGCCTGCGGCGCCTGCTCGCGCGAGGAGCCGATGCCGAAGTTGGCACCCGCCACCAGCACGTCGCCGGCTTGCACGCTGCCGGGGAACTCCGGGCGCAGCGAGGCCAGGCAATGCCGGGCCAGCACGGGCAGCGGCGATTTCATCAGCACGGCGGGGGCCATGGCATCGGTGTCGATGTTGTCGCCGAAGCGCCAGAGGCGGCCAGTGGGATCGGGGGCGATAGCAGAGGTCATGCAAGAAGTCTGTCCCGCCAGGCGGGTACGAAGTCAGGCCCGCAGCGTTACTCCAGCAGGGTGCGCGGATCGGTAATGCGGCCGGTGACGGCGCTGGCGGCCACGGTCATCGGCGAGCCCAGCCACACCGCGCTGCCGGCGTCGCCCATGCGCCCGGAGAAGTTGCGCGCCGTCGACGCAATCGCGCGGCTGCCGTCCGGGAAGCGCGCCGCGCCATAGCCGGCGCAGGCGCCGCAGGCGTTGGGCAGCAGCGTGGCGCCGGCGTCGGTCAGGATGCCAAGCGTGCCCTCCTGCTCGGCCAGCAGCTGGTCGCGGCGCGAGGCCGGCGCCACCTGCAGTGTCACGCCCGCCGCCACGCGGCGCCCGCGCAGCACGCGCGCGGCCATGCGCAGGTCTTCCAGCTTGGCGCCGGTGCAGGCACCCAGGTAGGCGATCTGCACGGGCTCGCCGGCGGCCTGGTCTACCGGCGCGCTGTTGGCCGGAGAGTGCGGCGCCGCCACCTGCGGCACCAGTGCCGCGGCGTCGAAGCGGTGGGTGGCCAGCACCGGCGCATCGGGGTCCGTGCGCCAGTGGGCCAGGTCGATCGCGGCCAGCGTCTGCGCCGGCACGCCGGCCTCGGCCAGCCAGCCGAGCGTGACCGCGTCGGGCGCCACCAGGCCGGTCTGCGCGCCCAGCTCGGCGCTCATGTTGGCCAGCGTCATGCGCTCCTGCATCGGCAGCGCGGCGACGGCGCTGCCGGTGTACTCCAGCGCCTCATAGCGGCCGCCGCCCATGCCGAGCGTGGCGCACAGGAACAGCATCATGTCCTTGGCGCAGACGCCCGCTGCAAGCTGGCCGTCCCATTGCAGCCGGATGGTATGGGGCACGCGCAGCCAGATCTCGCCGGTGGCCAGCACGCCGGCCATCTCGGTCGCGCCCACGCCGAACATATAGGCGCCGAAGGCGCCGCCGGTGGGGCTGTGGCTGTCGCCGCCGACAATCAGGCGGCCCGGCAGCACATGGCCGCGCTCCGGCAGCACCACATGGCAGATGCCTTCGGCGTCGATGAAATGGGCGCCGGACTGGCGCGTCCAGTCGCGCGTGAAGCGCAGGATCGACTCGGCCTGGGCATCGCCGCCCGGCACGAAATGGTCGGTCACCACCACGTAGCGCGACGGGTCCCAGACCCCGGTGCCAAGCTCTTCCAATAGCGGGGCCACGCGGCGCGGGCCGCTGGAGTCGTGCGACATCGCCAGGTCGACCCGGCAGATCACGATCGTGCCGATCTCCGCATGCGCCAGCCCGGCGGCGCGCGCCACCAGCTTCTGCGCCAGCGTGGCGGGGGTGTGGCTCATTCCGGCGAGGCTCCCGAATACTTGACCACGGCGGCCCAGCGCCTGACGTCCTGCTTCACGAACGCGGCGAAGGCGTCGGGCGGCGTGCCCATCGGCTGCGCGCCGTCGTTCTCCAGGCGCTTGCGCACCGCGGGCGTTTCCAGCCCCTTGCGCGCGGCGTGATACAGCGCCTGCGTGACTTCGTGCGGCATGCCGGCCGGACCGAACAGGCCGAACCATGCGCTCGACTCGAAGCCCTTCACGGTGGCGCCGATCGGCGCCGCGCCCGGGAACTGCGGCAGCGGCGCGGGGCTGGTCACGCCCAGCACCTTGAGCTTGCCCGCGCGCACATGCGGCAGCACGTTGATGGTGCTGGCGAACATCAGGTCGCACTGGCCCGCCAGCACGTCGGTGAGCGCGGGCGAGGTGCCCTTGTACGGAATGTTGACGATGTAGGTGCCGGTCATCATCTTGAACATGTCGCCGGCCATGTGCAGCGACGAGCCCACCGAGCCGATGGCAAAGTTCAGCTTGCCCGGTTCGGAACGCGCCAGGCGGATCAGCTCGGGCACATTGCTGGCCGACAGCTTTGGCGTGGCCACCAGCACGCTCGGCACGGTGGCCACCAGCGTGATCGGGGTGAAGTCCTGCACCGGGTCGAACGGCAGCTTCTTGTACAGGGTGGCGTTGATGGTGTGGCTGGTGAAGCTCATCAGCAGCGTGCTGCCGTCCGGCGAACTCTTGGCGACCAGGTCGGCGGCGATATTGCCGCCGGCGCCAGGGCGGTTCTCGACCACCACCGGCTGGCCGAGCTCCTGGGACATTTCCTGGGCGATGGTGCGCGCCAGCGTGTCGGTGGTGCCGCCGGCGGGCGCGCCCACCAGGATCCGGATCGGCTTGCCGCCGGCCACCTGGGGTTGCCCCTGGGCCGCGGCGGACAGCGGCAGGGCCAGCGCGCACGCGGCCAGGCTGGCCATGGCCAGGCGCTGCACCGCGGCGCGGCGGGGGATCGAAGGCAGACGGGTCGGGCTGGACGGGACCAGGCGGAACACTGGCATGGCGACGGCTCCTCGCTTGATGTGATCAGAGATGCGCAGTATCGCTCGGAACGTTACCTGGCGCATCCCTTGTAGCGCCGCCTGCGGGAAGTCGGCGGCGGTCCGCGGGGTCAGTCGCGCAGGCCCGGGCGGGTTTCGCTTTCCACCCAGACGTTGGCGCTGTCGACGCCGGCCGGCGACAACTCCATGCGGTACTCATAGCGGTCCGGTCGGTACTGGCCGAGCAGCAACTGGACCGGGCGCCCGGCCGCGTCCTTGACCACGCGGCGCACCGCCAGCAGCGCGCCGCCTACCGGCACGTCCAGCAGCGGCGCCACCACCACGTCGGCCAGGCGCGCGGACAGCACCTGGCTGGCACGGCCCAGCTTCACGCCGCCGGCCTCCAGCAGCCGCAGCACCGGCTGCTCTTCCAGGGACTGGCGCGTGATCGGCCGGCCCAGGTCGGCGGGCAGGTAGACCGTGATATGCGACAGCGGGCGGTTGCGGTAGTGGCGCACGCGCACGATCTTCACCACCGGATCGCCCGGCTCGATCTGCAGCGATTCGGCCACATCGGGCGTGGCATGGACTTCGTCGATCGAGATCACCTTCACCGACGTCTTCTGGCCCATGTCGATGATGTTGTCGAGCAGGCTGGTGCCGCGTTCCTCGCCGGCCGCCGTCGCCGGGCGCACCGGATGCGGATTGACGAAGGTGCCAAGCCCGCGGTGGCGGCGCACCAGGCCTTCTTGCACCAGGCGGTCGAATACGCGCCGCATGGTCACGCGCGAGGCATGGAACTGCTTGGCCAGGTCGATCTCGCCCGGCAAGGGGCCCTGGCCGAAGCGGCCTTCCACGATCTGCTGGCGCAATACCACGTAAATCTGGTGATACAGGGGAACGACGGCTTCACTCATGGTTTCCCTTGCGGAGAGATGACAAGTCTGTAATGCCTCTAATGTACTTTAAATCAGACATAGAGCCTAGCATGGATAGCCGCAGTGGCGCTTGCGGGACAACTGCGCCGGCGCAGTGTTGCAGCGATGCATCTCGTCTGCGCCGAGACCCCTTGGCGGGTTGCGCCAGCACGGGTGAAGTCGGTCCGGCGCCGCTGCATGCCTTGCCGGGAAGGACAACGCCGGTGCGGTGGAGCGGGTTGTGCCGTGCGGCGAGAACAGGACATCGGGGCGCCGCCGCGGCAATGGGGAGATGCCTCACACGGGCGGCGACGACGGCACCCTCGATGCCGTGTTTCAGTCCCGATACGTAAGGCCGCGCCTCGGGCAAATCCTGGCTGCCTGCATAAGACCCTGAAAAGTAAGGCGTTTTCCGACCACCCCGGAGCCCCCTCAGGTAGGCCGGGAGTGGCCGTGTCACAGCGGTGTGACATGTCGTCTGCCGTGCACAGGGGCGAGGCCGGCAGGCGTCGCGCAAAGCCGCGGAAAGTTCCCGCCAGAGTGCCGGGCAGGCCTTGTAATACAAGGAGTTGGCACCGCAGGTGGCGCAGCTGGCACCGATTATGCGCAGGGGGAGTCTGGTTTGGCTGGGTGCCGGACCTGAACCTCCAGCCGTCGTTCCTCGCAAGAGCGCCGGCCGGAGGCTGAGCCGCTGTGACACTGTGCAATTCTCCTGGGAGCTTCGTATGAAAAAGACCTTACTGGCGTCGGCTATCGCCATGGCATTTGCGGGACAGGCCTGGGCAAATCCGACCAATAACAACGACGTGGTAAGAGGTGGCGGCGACAACACGCAAACCGCCACAGCGACCTCGACGCAGGGTGGCAGCGGCGCGGCGGCAAACGAATATTCGACCGCAGTCCAGGCCAATGACAGCAGCACCAACAC
Source organism: Cupriavidus sp. FW305-46 (assembly GCF_058787075.1). NCBI lineage: Bacteria > Pseudomonadati > Pseudomonadota > Betaproteobacteria > Burkholderiales > Burkholderiaceae > Cupriavidus > Cupriavidus sp. FW305-46. The sequence goes on along the minus strand of NZ_JBYSZI010000035.1, from coordinate 23,863 downwards.
CAGGACCACCACGGTTGGCGTCAACAAGACCAAGACCACGACCAACTCGAACAACAGGAGCAGGATCGACTTTGACCATGGCGTAGGCAACGCGGGCTCCAACGGTGGCAGCGCAACCTCCAGCGTCAGCAACGCCTTCAACACCAGCAAGGCACTGGCGATCAGCAAGCTGAATGGGACGGTTTCCAACAACAGCATTGGCCCGATCGGCAATTACGCCACCAACTGGGGTAACGCGAATGGTGCAGCCGGTGGCCGGGGCGGCAATGGCTTTGGCGGTACCGGCGAAGGCGGGCGCGGCGGCAATGGCGGCAACGGCGGTAACGGCGGCAGCGGCGGCTCCGGTGGCAGCGCTACCAACGGTAGCGCCACCAATGGCGACGCCACCAACGGCAGCGCCACGGCTGGTAATGGCGGTGCCGGCGGCAAGGCGATTGGCTGGGCCGGCAGTGGCGGTGACGGCAAGGCATATGGCGGCAGCGCGCTCTCCGCAGCGGGCAGCAAGGGCGGCAGCGGCGGCGATGCTTATGGCAAGGGCGGCGGCGCTCTGAGCGCATCGCTCGGCGCCGGCGGCCGCGGCGGCAGTGCCGGCGCGATCGGCGGTGGTGGCCTGGGTGCCAGCGGCGCCCTGGGCGGCTTGGCAGGTTCGGCCGGCGGCTCGGGTGGCAGCAGCGGCAATGCCAATGGTGCGGGTGGCGACACTACCACTGGCGGCGCGGGCGGCGCAGGCGGCGCAGCGGCCGGTACCAACACGGCTGGCGCAGGCACCGGTTCGGGCGGCGCAGGTACCGCGAGTGGCGGTGCGGGCGGTGCCGGAACGGCAGCTGCAGGCGCGAACGGCGGTGCCGGCAGCGGCACCGGCGGTGCCGGTGGCGCCGGCGGCGCGGCGACCTCGACGGCAACGGCGGGCGCGGCAAGCGGCACCGGCGGCGCGGGCGGCACGCAAGCCAGCGTTGGCGGCGCGGGCGGTGCTGGCGGTTCGGCTACGAACGGCAGCGCAACGAGCTCGGCCTCCAATGGCAGCTCCACGGCTGGCAACGGTGCGGTGGGTGCTACCGGCGGCGCCGGCGGCGCGGGCGGCACTGGCAATGGCGGCACTGGCGGCACCGGCAACGGCGCAGTCGGCGGCGCTGGCGGTAATGGCGGCTACAACATTGTTGACGCGGGCACCTTCAATATGTCCAACACCATGACCAGCGTTGGTCAGACGGCGGCGGGCATCATGATGGCCAACCAGAACAGCGGCGCTGCCTCGCTCGTGCAGCAAAGCGTGAACGTTCAGGCCAACCTGCAGGTCGGCGGCAACCGGTAAGGCGTGCAGCCACGGTCCGGCCCGGGACTTGTGCCCGGGCCAGGCCGGCAGCTCGCACTCATGCCGGCAGGACCGGCGCCCGCATCCTGTGTGCGGGCGCGCGGGCCCTGTCATGCCCCAAGCAAGCCTGATTGCCTTGCAGCCGCCCGGATGGGGGCGGCCGGCAGGCAAGGGGAGACGACATCATGCAATCGGTCCGCTTCGCCGTCGGCGCATTCGCGACGGTCTTACTCGCCTGGCCAGTGCTGCAGGCGCACGCTGAGCCGCCAGGGCTGGACGCCGCCATGGCCGCGGCGCGCGCTGCCTCTGGCACAGCCCCGGACACGGCTGCAACCACCGCGCAGCCGGCGGCCGCAACTTCCTTGTTCGGAGGGGTGGCGAAAGCCGTACCCGTGTCTAAACTGGATGACATTCGTGGCGGCGCCGAAGTCACGGTCAACGATATGCGCCTGCACGGTACCGTGGCCGACAACGCCGCGGTCAATATTCTGTCCGGCACCAACAACATCGCGGACGGGGCCTTCTCGAATGCGGCAGGGATTCCCACCGCGATCCAGAACTCGGGCTCCAACGTACTGATCCAGAACGCCACTATCGTCAACGTCCAGTTCAAGCAATGAAGCCGCTGCGAAACCTGTTGGCGTCTGTACCGTTCTTGCTGGCCGCGGGGGGCGTTCCATGTGCCCAGGCTGCCGACACCCTGATATACGGGCCGGTCGGCGAGCCCTACAGCGTCCGGGTCACGAGCGTGCGCGAGGCGCGCTTCAAGTCCACGATCCGGCAGCAGTTCGACTTCAGCTGCGGCTCGGCCGCCGTGGCCACGCTGCTGAGCTACCAGTACGGCCATCCGATGAACGAGGCCACGGTCTTCCAGAACATGTACCTCAACGGCGACCAGCAGAAGATCCGCGCCGAGGGGTTCTCGCTGCTCGACATGAAGCGCTTCCTGGCCGCGCTCGGCTATGAGGCTGACGGCTACGAGCTGCCACTGTCCAAGCTGGAAGAGACGCAGGTGCCGGCCATCGTGCTGATTGTGGAGAACGGCTACCACCATTTCGTGGTGGTCAAGGGCGTGAAGGGCGACCGCGTGCTGATCGGCGATCCCGCACGCGGCACGCGCGCGATGTCACGCGAGCATTTCGAGCAGATCTGGGACAGCCAGCTGCTGTTCGTGATCCATAACCGCACCGAACGGGCGCGGTTCAACCTTGCAGCCGACTGGCGCGTTGCGCCCAGCGGTCCTTACTGGATGGGAGTCAACCGGGATAGCCTGTTCTTCACCGTCATGCCCAAGCATGGCGCGGGCGATTTTTGAGGAACGCATCATGTTGCAGACTTCCTTCCCGACCCCAGCAGCCCCTCGCAGCGCCGGTCATGCGGCCGCGGCGATGCTGCTCGGCGCCGGTTTGGCCTGTGCCGGCACGGCACAGGCCACCATGCTGCCACAGCCCGACGCCGTCGACGCGTCGGCGCTTCCATCGCAGGGCGCCATGCCCGCGAGCGACGGGCAGGACCAAAACCCTCTGGCTGCCGCACGCGGCAGCATGGCCGGCTGGAAACCGGTTGCACACGAAAAGCTCGACGACATGCGGGGCGGCTTCGAGATGCCGGGCCTGCAGGTTTCGTTCGGTATCGAACGCGCGGTGTACATCAACGGCGCCCTGGTGGTTGCCACCAGCATTAACATCCCCGATGTCAGCCGCATCACTGCCGACCAGGCCGCGCGGCTTGCCTCGACGCTGGGCCCGGCCATCGTTGCCAGCACCAATACGGCGGTCGCCAACGCGCTGGCGGCGGCGGGCGCGGCCGGTTCGGATGGGAGCGCCACCTCGGCGGCCAATGGCGCCTCGGCCAGCAGCACCGGCACGCCCGGGGCCGGTTCGGGCGCCAGCGGTGCGGCCGGCTTGCCGGCGGCGGTGGTGAATACGGCCACCGGTCAGGTCGTGAGCAACGGGCTGCTGAACGTGATCCAGAACGGCCCGGGCAATGCGGCATCGGTGGGATCGCTGGCGGGGACGCCAACGACCGTGATCCAGAACACCTTGAACAACCAGAGCATCCGGAGCCTGATGACAATCGACGCAAGCGTAAATACGCTGCAGGCATTCCGGTCGCAGTTGGCCAACACCACGCTGAACAACGCGCTGATGCGGGCCGCAAGCATGAGGTAGTCGTAGCGAGGCATCGGGCAGTACAGGTCGCAGGCTCCTGCAAGAACAGTCTGCCGTCCCGGGGGAGGAAGACGTCATGAAGAAGCGGTCGATGCAGGGCATTCGCAATGCGGGATGCTCGACGTTACTGTTGCTCGGCGGCCTGGCGCAGGCCCAGACGCCGCCGGATGCGGGACCACCCGCAGCCGGACTGGAAGCACTGCAGAAGGAGCTTGCCGAACAGGCCAGCCAGCTCGACGCCATGAAGCGGGCTCTGGCCGAACAGGAGGCGGTGATCCGCGAACTGCGCAACGTGATCGGCACCGAGGTGCTGGCCAACAAGCGCGGCGGCCAGCGCGCGGGGCCCGGCGTGTCGCCGTCCGACAACGCCACCAACGCCGCCACCGCGGCGGCCGCTGCCAGCGCCACCCAGCCAGCGCCCAACGCGGTCAACAACCCGCAGCAGATCATTCTCCAGCCACCGCAGGACATGGCCCAGGGTCCGCAGGCGGGCGAGTCCGCCGACCGGCAGACCGTGGCCCTGGAAGAACCCGTGGGCCGCCCGCCGGAGGAAGACCGCCGTCCGCCCGAGATCGCGCCGATCATCGACCAGCCCGGTGTGCTGACCGCCCAGGGCAAGCTGGTGATCGAGCCCGGCTTCCAGTACGGCTATTCGTCCAATAACCGCGTCGCGCTGGTCGGCTACACGGTCATCCCGGCCATCCTGATCGGCCTGGTCGATGTGCGCGAGGTCAAGACCTCGACCTACATTCCGTCGGTCGCGTTTCGCTACGGCCTGACCAAGCGGCTGGAAATCGAAGCCAAGGTGCCTTACGTGCACTCATCGGGCCAGACCGTCAGCCGCGAGGTCTTCACCGGCACGGCCGTCGACCGCGTGTTCAATGCGAGCGGCAGCGGCATCGGCGACGTCGAGGCGACGGTGCGCTACCAGCTCAACTACGGCAACGAGAAGATTCCGTACTTCGTCGGCTGGCTGCGCTACAAGTCCAATACCGGCAAGGACCCGTTCGAAGTCGTGACCGATTGCGTGACGCGCTGCGTGGGCAATGCCACCGGCACCGGCCTGCCGCTCGGGCTGCCCACCGGCACCGGCTTCCAGGCGCTCCAGCCCGGCATCACCTGGCTGCTGCCGACCGACCCGGCGGTGTTCTTCGGCACCTTCAGCTACCTGCACAACTTTGCGCGCGACAATGTGAGCCGTACCGTGCTGAACGGCGAGAAGGAGAATCTCGGCAAGATCGCCCCGGGCGACATCTTCGAGTTCAGCTTCGGCATGGGCCTGTCGCTCAATGAGAAGGCGTCGTTCAGCATCGGCTATGACCAGGCCATCATCTGGCCGACCAAGCAAAACGGCCAGACCGTGCCGGGCTCGGTGCGCGTGACCCAGGGCACCTTGCTGGTGGGCTATTCGTACCGCTTCAACAACCGCTACACGGTGAACCTCTCAGTGGGTGCGGGGCTGACGCGCGACACCCCCGACCTGCAGGTGAACCTGCGCCTGCCGATCACTTTCTGACGCGCTTTTCTGCGCTTTTCTGCGCATTTCCGCCTGACGTGACGCGTGCCCCGCATGTGCGGGGGCACGTGCGCATCACATCCGCGGCGAGGGTGCGCAGGCACGGAAACGCGCCTTGCGCTGGCCCCTTGAACGGCGTACAAAGAAATAACCCCGCGCCGCCAGCGGTACTTTCTGACCAGGTTCAAACTCACCGGCGGTGCGGCCTGAAAAAGGAGAGAGACATGCGCAAACGCATCTTCTGGTTGTTGCCCGACCTGGCGAGTGCCCGTCGCACCATGGACGACCTGCTGCTTGCCCGGCTCGAGAACCGCCACATCCACTTCGTGGCGCGCGACGGCTCCGACATGACCGGCCTGCATGAAGCCAACCTGTTCCAGACCTCCGACATCGTGCATGCCGCCGAGATGGGCCTGATGGTCGGCGGCGGCGTGGGCGTGGTGGCCGGCGTGGTGGTGGCGATGTTCCCGATCGTCAGCGACACCCCGCAGTGGGGCCTCGTCGGCGTGCTGGCGGTGCTGGGCGCGGTGTTTGGCGCGTGGGCTTCGAGCATGATCGGCAGCTCGGCACCCAACAGCCGCCTGCGTGCGTTCGAAAAGGACATCGAGGCCGGCAAGATCCTGCTGATGGTCGACGTGCCGCGCGGCCGTGTCGAGGAAATCGAAACCCTGCTCGCGAACGCGCATCCGGAAGCCAGCTTTGCGGGGTTGGACCCGGCTGTACCGGCTTTCCCCTAAGCCACCGGCTTATCGCCGCTGGTTGTCGTCCAGCGCTGTCGCATCTCTTTGCGCGCGCCCTTGCGGCGCGCCTTGACGCGCATCCTTTGGCGCGCCCCGGCTCGCACCGGAACTGCCTGCGCGGTTCCGGTGTGAGGCTGCTGCAACACCCCGAACTTTCCCGGTTTGCCCCCATGAGACGCATGCGGTAACTTGCGTGACGGCGCACGGCCGTCCATGCCGTGCCGCAATAAAACGATGAAGCCAGCCGGACAGGCGCAAGGGGTCGAGACAATGAAAGCGAAATGGATCGCGTGCGGCATGCTGGCCGCCACGCTGGGATGGGCCGCGCAGACGGCCCTGGCGGAACCGGGCGTGACCCGCAACACCATCCGCATCGGCCAGTCGGCCGGCGTCACCGGTCCGGTGGCCGGTTCGGTCAAGGAGCAGATCGCCGGCGCGCAGGTGTACCTGCGCACCATCAACGCCAGCGGCGGCGTGGCCGGGCGGCGCATCGAGCTGGTGACCCACGATGACGGCTTCGATGCCAAGCGCACCCCCGACAATGTGCGCAAGCTGATCGACGAGGACAAGGTGTTCGCGCTCTTCATGGTGCGCGGCACGCCGCAGAACGAAAGCATCCTGCCCATCATCGCCGCGCAGAAGGTGCCGCTGGTGGCGCCGCTGACAGGCGCCATCACGCTGCACCGGCCGGTCAACCGCTACGTGTTCAATGTGCGCGCCAAGTACCAGGACGAGGTGGCGCGCGCGATCAACCACCTGGCCACCTCGGGCATGAGCCGCATCGGCATCTTCTACGCCAACGACGGCTTTGGCCGGGACGTGCTCGAAGGCTACAGCGCCGCGTTGCAGGCGCGTGGGGTGCAGCCGGCGGCGACGGCGAGCTTTGCCCGGCCCATGGGCGATATCACCCAGAGCGTGGCCGCCATGAACAAGGCCAACCCTCAGGCGGTACTGGTGATCGGCTCGGGCTCCGAGGCGGCGCGCATCATCCGCGAACTGCGCCGCGCGGGCAGCGAGGCACAGTTCGTCACGCTGTCCAACAACGCGGCCGATTCCTTTATCCGTGAACTGGGCGACGATGCACGCGGGCTGATCATCACGCAGGTGGTGCCGGGCACCAACTCCAGCCAGATGACGCTGGCCAGCGAATACCGCAGCCTGGCCAAGCAGCAGGGCGTGGAGCCGTCCAACGCCGGCATGGAGGGCTTCATGTCGGCCAAGGTGCTGGTCGAAGGGCTGCGCCGCGCCGGCCCCGACCTGACGCGCGAGCGCCTGGTCACGGCGCTGGAAGGCATGCGCGACTACGACCTTGGCGGCATCCTGATCAGCTACAGCGCCGAGCGCCATACCGGCTCGTCGTTCGTGGAAATGTCGATCGTCTCGTCCACCGGCAAGCTGATCCGCTGAAAGCCGCGGGCAGGGGGGCTGCGGTATAGTCCCCCGCATGGCTACTCCTACCCCCTCCCCCGATTCCCGTACCCCGTTCTCGCTGCACGGCCGCGTGGCGCTGGTGACCGGCGGCGCGCAGGGCCTGGGCCTGGCGATTGCCGCCGGGCTGGCCGACGCCGGCGCCCATGTGCTGGTGGTGGCGCGCAATGCGCAGCGCGTGCAAGCGGCCGTCGCCGCGCTGGCCGCGCGCGGCGGCAGCGCCGAGGCGCTGGTGCTCGATATCACCGATGAAGCCGCCGTGGCGGCCGCGTTCGACCGCATCGACGCCGCCCATGGCCGGCTCGACATCCTCGTCAACAACGCCGGCGCGCGCAACCGCAGCACCATGGCGCAGCTCGATGCCGGCGACCTGCGCGCCATGCTCGAGACCAACCTGGTGGCGCCCTACGCGCTGTGCCGGCTCGCCGCGCAGCGCATGCGCGGCGGCGATTACGGGCGCATCGTCAATGTGAGCTCGATCGCGGGCCAGGTCGCGCGTGCCGGCGACGTGCTCTACCCCGCCACCAAGGGCGGCCTGGATGCGCTCACGCGCGCCATGGCGGCCGACCTGGGGCGGCACGGCGTCACCGTCAATGCGATCGCCCCGGGCTACTTCGCTACCGAGCCCAACCAGCCCATGGTCGAGGACGAGAGCGTGGCCGAGTGGCTGCGCCAGCGCACCTCGCTGGGCCGCTGGGGCCAGCCGGAGGAAGTGGCGGGGGCGGTGGTGTTCCTGGCGTCGCCGGCCGCATCCTATGTCACCGGGCAGGTGCTGGCCGTGGACGGCGGCTATCTCGGGCACTTCTGAGGCGCCATCGGCAGCAAAGCGTACCCAATTCTGCGTGCCGCTCCTGCCGGGTTTTCAGCGCCGCGCGGGCGGCTTGCCGCCGCGGTAGAACGCCTGCAGGCAGTCGATCATCGCGGCTGCCGCGGCCGAGTCGCCGCGGTCCTTGAGCCGCACCAGGCAGATATCGCGCACCAGCGACGGCAGCTGCAGCGGCCGGATCGCCAGCCCCTCGCGCCGGAACTGAAACAGCGCCAGCGACGGCACCGCGCTCACGCCCAGCCCCGCCTGCACCAGCGCCGCCACCGTTGCCAGGTGCTCCACCTCCATCACGCTGGTCAGGCGCAACGGATGCAGCGCGGCGTCCAGGTGCTGGCGCACGCTGGTCGTGCGCGACAGCTGGATAAACGGCAGGCCCGCCAGCATCTGCGGCGTGATGCGGCGCTTGCGCGCCAGCGCATGGTCCGCCGGGCACACCAGGTGGAAGGTGTCGCGCACCAGCGGCTCCACGCGCAGGTCTTCGTCCTCGGCCGGTGCCGGGGCCAGTGCAAAGTCGGCGCGGCCCTGGCGGACCAGTTCGATGCAGCCGTCGGCGAGCTGGTCGAACAGCTCCAGCGCGATGCCCGGATAAAGCGCGCGGAACTGCGCCAGCAGCGGCGGCAAGTCGCCGCCGGCCAGCGACGGCAGCGCCGCGATCGACACCCGCCCCTTGCGCCGCTCGGCGTGCGCGCGCAGGTCCTCGAACGCGGTTTCGAAATCAGCCAGCAGCCGGCGCGCGGTCTGCTCGAAGCGCACGCCGTCGCTGCTCAGCTCCACATGCCGCGTGGTGCGTTCGAACAGCCGGCTGCCGGCCTGTTCCTCCAGCGTCTGCACCAGCGCGCTGAAGGCCGATTGCGACAGGTGGCAGGCGCGCGCCGCGCGCGTGAAGTTGCGGTAGGTGGCCAGCGCCACGAAGGCGCGCAGGTGCTTGACCGAGAGGTTCATGGGCCGGGCGGATTTATCCACTAAATCGATAGATTAATCCAAATAATCCGTTTTTTGGCTGAACGTACCCGCCCTAGAATGGGATCGACCCCACCAACAACCTGCCCCCGACCATGACTGCTCCCTTGCTGATCGGCTCCGGCGCCGGCTTCTCCGGCGACCGCACCGATGCCGCGCTGCCGGTGGTGCGCACGCTGATTGCCTCCGGCCAGCCGGCCGCGCTGATCTTCGAGACCCTGGCCGAGCGCACGCTGGCGCTGGCGCAGCTGGCGCGGCGCAACGATCCCGCACAGGGCTACGAGCCGCTGCTCGATGCGCTGCTGGAGCCGGTGCTGGGCCTGTGCCTGCAACACCGCATTCCCATCGTCGGCAATTTCGGCGCCGCCAATCCGCGCGCCGCGGCGCGGCGCGTGCTGCAGCTGGCGCAGGAACTGGGCCTGCCCGCGCCGCGCGTTGCAGTCGTGGAGGGCGATGACTTGTCCGACGATACGGGGCGCGCGCGCTTGCAGGGCATTCTTGGCGATGCATTTGACGCCGATCGCTTCGTCTGCGCCAACGCCTATATCGGAGCACAGGGCATCGCCGAGGCGATCACTGCCGGCGCCCAGGTGGTGGTGTGCGGACGCGTGGCCGATCCGGCGCTGGCCGTGGGGCCGGCGATGGCGCACTTCGGCTGGTCGTGGGACGACTGGGACCGGCTGGCCGCCGCGACCATGGCCGGCCACCTGCTCGAATGCGGGGCGCAGGTCAGCGGCGGCTACTTTGCCGATCCCGGCATGAAGGACGTACCCGATGTGCATGCGGTGGGCTTCCCGATCGCGCAGCTGGCCGAGGACGGCGGCATCGAGATCTTCAAGGCCGCCAGCACCGGCGGCTGCGTCGACCTGCGCACGGTCAAGGAGCAGCTGCTGTACGAGGTCCACGATCCGGCCGCGTACCTGACGCCCGACGTGGTCGCAGATATTGGTACGGTCACGGTCACGCAACTGGCCCCCGACCGCGTGGCGGTGCGCAATGTGCGCGGCCATCCCCGACCGGCGCAGCTCAAGGCCAATGTGTTCAGCCACGGCGGCTGGCTGGCCGAGGGCGAGATCTCGTACGCCGGCCCCAATGCCGCCGCCCGCGCGCGGCTGGCCGCCGACATCCTGCGCCGGCGCATGCAGTTGCTGGGCCATGACGCACCCATCCGCTTCGACCTGATCGGCGTGCTCAGCGTGCTGGCCGACGATGGCGGCGCCATGTTCGCCCAGCGCCAGCCGCATGAGCAAGCGGCGCAGGACGTGCGCCTGCGCGCCGCGCTGGCGCATCACGACCTGGCGGTGGCGCAGGCCCTGCAGCGCGAGGTCAATGCGCTCTATACCTGCGGCCCGGCCGGCGGCGGCGGCGTGCGCACCGCGCAGCGCGCGCGCCTGAATGCGGTGTCGTGCCTGGTGCCGCGCGAGGCCGTGGCGGCCACGCATTCCTTCATTGCCTGAAGAGGTCCGACCATGACTGACACTGCCGCGCTCTACCAGTTCGCCCACGGCCGCACCGGCGACAAGGGCAACCGTTCCAACATCAGCGTGATCGCCTACGACGCGCGCGACTACGACCACCTGGTCGAGCACGTGACCGAGGACGCCGTGCGCGCGCTGTTCCGCGAGCGCCGGCCCACGGCCGTCACGCGCTACCTGGTGCCGTCGCTGCAGGCGATGAACTTCGTCCTCGACGGTGTGCTCGATGGCGGCGTCAACGACGCGCTCAACCTCGACACGCACGGCAAGGCGCTGTCGTTCCGCCTGCTGCAGCTTGAGATCCCGGTGCCGCCGCGGCTCGCGTCCGGCACCGCGGCTAGCCACTGATCCATCGCTTCACACCAACAACGATTTCACCAGGAGACCACGATGTACCCATTTCTCAAGCCACTGGCCGTTGCCGCGGTTGCGCTGGTCCTGCCCGCGGGGCAGGCCTGGGCCGAGTTCCCGGACAAGCCGATCCGCTTCGTGGTGCCGTTCGCCGCCGGCAGCGCCACCGACCAGCTGGCGCGTGCCATCGGCCAGGCCATTACCGTGGACAGCAAGGTCACCGTGGTGGTCGACAACAAGCCGGGCGCCAATGGCTTCATCGCCGCGTCGGACGTGGCCAAGGCCGCGCCGGACGGCTACACCGTGCTGATCAGCACCAACACCACGCATGCGGCCAACGAGCACCTGTTCAAGAAGCTGCCCTACGACCCGGTCAAGGACTACGCGCCGATCACCGCGCTGGGCCGCGGCGGCCAGATCATGGTGGTCAACCCGCAGGTCCCGGCCAAGACCGTGGGCGAGTTCATCGCGCTGGCAAAACAGCAGCCGGGCAAGCTCAGCTTCGGCAGCGGCAGCTCGTCGTCGCGCATTGCCGGCGAGCTGTTCCAGCAGATGGCGCATGTGGAGTTGCTGCACGTGCCGTACAAGAGCAACCCGCTGGCCATCACCGACCTGCTCGGCAACCAGATCCAGATGATGATCACGGACACGGCCACCGGCCTGCCGCAGGTCAAGAGCGGCAAGCTGCGCGCGCTGGGGGTGTCGGGCAAGGCGCGCTCGCCGCTGGCGCCGGACTTGCCCACCATCGACGAGGCCGGCGTCAAGGGCTACGAGATGAGCTACTGGTTCGCGGCCTATGCGCCCGCCGGCACGCCGCAGCCGGTGGTGGCGAAGCTCAATGCGATGATGGTCAAGGCCGCGCGCGGCGATACCGCGGCCGGCTTCTACAAGTCGACCGGCACTGAGGTGTTCACCAGCACGCCCGCGGAGCTGGCGAAGTTCCAGTTGCAAGAGTCCGGCAAGTGGGGGCGCATCATCAAGGCGGCGAATATCCAGCCGGAGTGAACGCAGGGCAGCGCAAGCTCCCATGCATGAAAAACGGGGCCAAACGGCCAGGGCCAAACGGCCCCGTTTTTTACGCAGAAGTAGGTACGCTTTGGTGCTTGCGGCCTTGATGGGCAAGGGCCGGCTAAGATATGCCTGGCCGCGCGGCCTTGCCGCTCCGGCCTACTCCTCGACAATACCAACCAGAACAGGAACAGGATATGAAGCAGCAGTCCGTGGTGTGCCATGCAACCTTACAGCCGGGCCGTCGCCCGGGGCTGCGCCAGGCCGTATTGCGTGCCGCCATCGCCGTCACCATGGGGGCCGCCGTGCTTCCCGCCATCGCCACTGCGCAGACCGCCACGCCGCCGGCGCAGCAGAAGACCCAGGTGCCGGGCTACTACCGCATGATGGTCGGCCAGCTCGAGGTCACGGCGCTCTATGACGGCTACATCGACCTGGACCCGAAGATCCTCAAGTACACCAGCGCGCGCGAGGTGCAGAGCCTGCTGGCGCGGATGTTCGTCGAATCGACGCCGGGCATGCAGACCGCGGTCAACGCCTACCTGATCCATACCGGCAGCCACCTGGTGCTGGTCGATACGGGCGCGGCTGCCTGCTTCGGGCCCACGCTCGGGCGCATCGGCGAAAACCTGCGCGCGGCGGGCTACGCGCCGGAACAGATCGACACCGTGCTGCTGACCCACCTGCACGGCGACCACGCCTGCGGCCTGGCCGCCAACGGCAAGGCGGCGTTCCCGAACGCAACCGTCTATGTCGACAAGGCCGATGCCGACTACTGGCTCAGCGAAGCCAATGCCGCCGCCGCGCCGAAGGAGGCGCAGGGCCTGTTCGCCATGGCGCGCGCCGCGGTCGCGCCGTATCAGGCGGCGCAGCGCTTCCGGCCCTTCAACGGCGGCGCTGGTGTCGAGCCCGTTCCCGGTGTGCGCGCGGTGCCGGCCAATGGCCATACTCCGGGCCACAGTGGCTACCTGTTCACCTCGGGCAAGGACAGCCTGCTGCTGTGGGGCGACATCGTGCACAGCCATGCGGTGCAGTTCCGCCGCCCGCAAGTGGCGATCGAGTTTGACGTGGACAGCAAACAGGCCGTGATCACGCGCCAGCGCATCCTGGCCGATGCCGCCAAGGGCCGGCTGTGGGTGGGGGGCGCGCATATGCCCTTCCCGGGCCTTGGCCATGTGCGCCGCGATGCGGCCGGGTATGCATGGGTGCCGGCCGAATTCGGTCCGATCCGCAACGACCGCTAGCCGTCCACGCACGGCCATCGCTTTTCGCCTAGAGTCATCCCAGCGGCCCGTATGACGTACGGGACGGATGGTCGTGTCCACTGCGGAGGATTTGCGATGAACGCCAAGGCATCCCGCTTCGATCCTGCCCGCCGCCGCTGGCTTGGCGCCGGCGCCGCGGCCCTGGTGCTGGCCGTGCCCCTGCCGCGCGCCGCGCGCGCCCAGCCTGGCCCGGCGGCCAGCCGCGAGGCCGCCGCGCAGCGTATCGGCGTGATCGGCTCGGGCCGCATCGGCGGCACCGTGGGCGGGCTGTGGGTCAAGGCCGGACACCCGGTCCTGTTCTCGTCGCGGCACCCGGAGGCACTCAAGCCGCTGGTCGAAGAATTGGGTACGCTGGCGCGCGCCGGCACCGTGGCCGAGGCCATTGCGTTCTCTGACGTACTGTTCCTGGCCACGCCCTACGGCGCGTTGCCGCAGCTCAGCCGCGACCATGCCGATGCCTGGCGCGGCAAGATCGTGCTCGATGCCACCAACGCCTATGAGCACCGCGATGGCCCGATCACCGAAGAGGTCAGGCGTGACGGCATCGGCATCACCACCGCGCGCTACCTGCGGGGCGCGCGCGTGGTGCGGGCCTTTAACTTCATGGGGGCGGCACAGTTTGCCAGCGAGCACCACCGGGCGGGCGGCCTGGTGGCGGTGCCCATCGCCGGCGACGACAAGGCCGCGCTCGATGTGGCCGCGCAGCTGGTGCGCGATGCGGGATTCGAACCGGTGGTGGTGGGGCCGCTGGCCAGCGCGGATCGCTTCGCTCCGGGCGGGCCGCTGTTCCGGCAGGTGGGTACGGCCGAGGAGTTCCGGCGCAAGATGGGCGCCCGCTGACGCTGCGCCGGGCGCGCTGGCGGATCAGGGCCTGCGCCGCTCCATTGCCACCATCGACGGCGTAAAGCCGAGCTGGCCGAAGAATGCGGCTTCGGAGGAACGCGCCGCGCGCAGCATCCAGGTGATGTCGGGGTCGTTGCCCACGATGTGCCGCACCAGGGCGCGGCCGATGCCGCGCCGGCGGTGGCTGGGCGCGACCGCAACCATCGACAGGAAGCCGTCGCAGACGTCGTCGCACAGCGCGCGGGCAAAGCCGACGATCTCGCCGTGCTCCACCGCGACGACCACGCGTTGGGAGTTGGCCACCAGCCGTGCGAATTTCTCCGGGCCGCCAACCCGGTGGGCCCAGCCGTTGGCGATCAGTAGTTGTCTGGCTGCCTCGATGTCGTCGGGCAACAGGTTACGGATTTCCATCGGCGGCTCTCCCAGTAAAGCGTGTACGGCCCCTCGCCGCCCCTTGCCACCAGGGGCGCCGCGAGTCGAGAACGGCACGGGAACCCGTGCCGCGCAATTGGCGGAGTGTAGCGAGCGGGCGCGGGCGCGTCAATTTGGCTTCCGGCGGGGTCGGGTGCTGCTCACGCCGGCGCGCCGGCGCGGTATCATGGCCTCCATGAACGCCCCCGTCTTTTCCTCCGCACATCCGGCCGACCAGCTTGCCGAGTTCACCGACGCGGATGCGGCGATCGCGCGCATCCGCGACATCTACGAAGCTTCTGTCGGCGCCGTGCGCGCGCGCTTCGATGCCTTCGCCAGCGGCAAGCCGCTGCCCTCGGCCGCGCATGCGTGCTATCCGTACCTGGGCATCTCGGTCAACATCGAGACCATGGTCACCGACAGCCGGCCGTCCTGGGGCACGGTGGCCTACCCGGGCGTTTATGGCACCACCGTGACTCGCCCCGACCTGCTGGCGGACTACTACCGCGACCAGATCGAGCGGCTGATGCGCTATCACCGCGTGCCGGTGGTGGTGGGGCTGAGCCGGCGCCCGATCCCGCTGCCGTTCGTGATCGAGGCTTCGACCACCGACATCAGCTACACCCAGGCGCGCGAGCTGGAGGCATCGTTCGTGCTGCCCGAGCTGAGCCGCATCGACGACGGCATCGCCAACGGCACCTATGAGCCGATCCCGGGCGAGGCCTGGCCGCTGTCGCTGTTCCCGGCCGAGCGCGTGGACCTGGCCCTGCAGCGGCTGTACCACTACACCGGCACGGCACCGCAGCATTTCCAGCGCTTCGTGCTGTTCACCAACTACCAGCGCTATGTCGACGAGTTTGTCGAGCTGGGCCGGGGCCTGATGGCCAGCAGCGACGGCGGCGGCTACACCCGCTTTGTCGAACCCGGCGACGTGATGCAGGAACTGGGCGGCGCGGAACCCGACGACGCCTCGCGCCCGCGCGCGCTGCCGCAGATGCCGGCCTATCACCTGGTGCGCGAAGACAAGCTGGGGGTGACGCTGGTCAATATCGGCGTGGGACCGTCCAACGCCAAGACCATGACCGACCACCTGGCCGTGCTGCGCCCGCATTGCTGGCTGATGGTGGGCCACTGCGGCGGCCTGCGCCGCTCGCAGCAGCTCGGCGACTACGTGCTGGCGCACGCCTATGTGCGCGACGACCACGTGCTCGACCACGACTTGCCGCCGTGGGTGCCGGTGCCGCCAATCGCCGAGATCCAGGTGGCCCTGCAGGAGGCCGTTGCGCGCGTGACCGGGCTGTCCGGCAACGAGATGAAGACCCGCATGCGCACCGGCACGGTGGTCTCGACCGATGACCGCAACTGGGAGCTGAAGTCCAAGTCGCTGTATGCGCGCTTCAACCAGTCGCGCGCGATTGCCATCGATATGGAAAGCGCGGCGGTGGCGGCCAACGGCTTCCGGCTGCGCGTGCCCTATGGCACCTTGCTGTGCGTGTCGGACAAGCCGCTGCATGGCGAGCTCAAGCTGCGCGGCATGGCCAACGCCTTCTATCGCCAGCGTGTCAGCCAGCATATGACCATCGGGCTGGAGGCGATCCGCATCCTGCGTGAGAACGGAGTCGAGCAGCTGCATTCGCGCAAGCTGCGCAGCTTTGATGAGCCGGCGTTCCGGTAGGTCGGCACCCGCGCTCATCCGGAAAAGCAGAAGGGGGGGGGCGGG
>NZ_JBYSZI010000035.1:0-7827 GCF_058787075.1 Cupriavidus sp. FW305-46 | reverse complement strand
TTTTGGGCGCGGGCCTTTTGCATGGCACTGCAGGATCAGAAGCGATACCCCACCCCCATGCTGAACAGCCACGGATCCAGGTTCACCTTGGACACCTTGACATCGCCGGCCTTCACATCGCTCGACAGCCAGATCTTCTTGATGTCGGCGTTGAGGAACCAGTTCTTGGTCAGCTTGTAGTCCATGCCGATCTGCAGGGCCGGGCCCACGCTCCAGCTATCGAGCTGCAGCGCGTTGTTGGCAATGTTCTCGCCCCAGATGCGGGTGAAGTTCAGGCCCGCGCCGACATACGGGCGGAAGGTGCCGTTGGGGATGAAGTGGTACTGCACCAGCAGCGTCGGCGGCAGATGCTTGAAGGTGCCGACCTTGTTGCCGTCCAGGTAGACGTTCTGCTTCTGCGGCACGGTCAGGACCAGTTCGGCGGCGATGTTCGGCGTGAAGAAGTAGGTGACGTCGAACTCGGGAATCCACTTGTTGTTGACCGTGATGCGGTCCGAGGGGCCGACGCCGCCGACAGGGTCGGAGCTGTTGGCCATGTCGAGATAGGTGCCGCGCAGGCGCACCATCCAGTTGCCCTGCGCATCGTCCGCGGCGGCGGCAGGGGTGGCGAAGGCGCCCAGCATGGCGCAGGCGGCGATGGCGGAACAGGTGACCCGGGTGCGAAGAGAGAGTGTTTTCATGAGGTTCTGCTTGGTCTGGTATCAAATCCGGACCCAGTTTGGCCGAGCAGGTCGGGCTGGGCTTTGACCCAAAACAAGTAGCAGGGAACGGGGCCGGCGCGCGTCGCGCAGGCGCTACAGCGAGGAAGGCGCCGCGGTGCCAGTTGCGCCGGCGCTTCTAAACACATGCGGAATTATTCGTGGCGCGGTGCGATGCTGCCCCTTACGCTGTGCGAAAGATCCGAGCACGCATGCAGCGTGTGCGGATCGGCACCGAGCATGTCGTGGGCGTCCGCAAGGGCGTCTTTCCGGGTGTGCCCCGTGGGGGCGGGGCACACCGGTTTTCTTGCGGCGGCTTGCGGTGTCAGGCCTCGGCGGCCTCGGCGGACTGCGGGGCCCGCGCTGCGCCAGAGCCGGCCTGCAGGTGCCGGTTGACGCCCGAGATCACCGCGCGCAGCGAGGCCGTGACCAGGTTGGCGTCGATGCCGGCGCCGAACCCTGTCGGCGAATCGCCCACGCGCACTTCCACGTAGCAGGCCGCGCGCGCATCCGCGCCGGCGGTCATCGCATGCTCGTGGTAGTCCATCACGCGTACCGGCAAGTCCAGCGCATTGACGAAGGCGTCGATGGGCCCGTTGCCGGTGCCGCGCACGCTGCATGGCTTGCCGTCGCGAACCATCCGCACTTCGATCTCCGTGGCACCGCCGCTGTCAGACACCAGCTGGTGCGATACATAGCGCAGCGGCGTTTCCTGCGTCAGGTACTCGCGCCGGAACAGCCCATAAAGATCATCGGCACTCGCCTCGAGCCCGGTGTCGTCGGTCATGGCCTGCACCGCGCGGCTGAATTCGATCTGCAGGCGGCGCGGCATGTAGATGCCATGCACCTGCTCCAGCAGGTAGGCCATGCCGCCCTTGCCGGACTGGCTGTTGACGCGGATCACCGCGTCATAGCTGCGGCCCAGGTCGGCCGGGTCGATCGGCAGGTAGGGCACTTCCCAGATGCCGTCCGGCTGCTGCTGTGCAAAGCCCTTGCGGATCGCATCCTGGTGCGAGCCCGAGAACGCGGTGAACACCAGGTCGCCCACATACGGGTGGCGCGGATGCACCGGCAGCTGGTTGCAGTGCTCTACGCACTGGCGCACCGCGTCGATATCGGAGAAGTCCAACCCGGGTGCCACGCCCTGCGTATAGAGGTTGAGCGCCAGCGTCACCAGGTCGACATTGCCGGTGCGCTCGCCGTTGCCGAACAGGCAGCCTTCGACGCGGTCCGCGCCCGCCATCAGCGCCAGCTCCGCGGCGGCCACCGCGGTGCCGCGGTCGTTGTGCGGGTGCACTGACAGCGCGATGTGTTCGCGCCGTTCCAGGCGGCGGTGCATCCATTCGACCTGGTCGGCGAACACGTTGGGCGTGCTGCATTCGACCGTGGTCGGCAGGTTCAGGATCATCGGCCGGTCCGGGCCGGCCTGCCAGGCGGCAGAGACGGCGTTGCTGACTTCCAGCGAGAAGTCGAGCTCGGCCAGGCTGAAAGTCTCGGGCGAATACTCATAGGTCCATGCCGTGCCAGGCATGGCATCGGTCAGCGACCTGATCAGGCGCGTGCCCGAGACCGCGACCTCCTTGATCTCTTCACGCGAGGCATTGAAGACGATGCGCCGCCAGGCCGGCGCGATCGGGTTGTACAGGTGCACCGTGGCCCGCGCTGCGCCGCGCACGGACTCGACGGTGCGGCGGATCAGGTCTTCGCGCGATTGCGTCAGCACCACGATGTTGACGTCTTCGGGGATGCGCTGCTGCTCGATCAGCATGCGCACGAAGTCGAAATCGGTCTGCGAGGCGGCGGGGAACGCCACTTCAATTTCCTTCAGGCCGATTTTCACCAGCTGCTCGAAGAAGCGCAGCTTGCGCGCCGGGTTCATCGGCTCGATCAGGGCCTGGTTGCCGTCGCGCAGGTCGGTGCTCATCCAGCGCGGTGCGCGCGTGATGGTGCGGGCGGGCCAGGTGCGGTCAGGGATGTCGACGGTGGTGGCGGGCTGGTACTTGGTGGCGGGATTGCTGAGCATACGGGGTCTCCTTCCTCGCTAAGGGAAGTAAAGGAAAAACGGAAAAAACGGTGGCGAAAGGCTGCCGAACTGCCACGGGGCACTAGGCCCGGCAACCGGTCGATAGGCTTAGCAGTAGCGAGGAAGCGCGCAGGGCGCGGCCCGATGCCAGGGCAGCCAGCACGCGCGCGCGGGCAGCGATGCGGGACGCATCGGCAGCCTGGCTGAGTGTGCTGGTGTAACGGTTCATCGTGCCTGGAGGAGGAGGGCCGGGGGCCGCTCGTGGTTGATGCGCATCCGGCAGGAGCCGGATGACCCGCAAAGGTTAGTCGACAAGGCCGGCCCCGGTCAAGCGCGGGAGAGCGCCGGGTGCGGGCGTGGCCCGATCGGGGGACTGCCATGCGCGGGTTGCGCCAAACGGCTGGGGCCGGCTTGCGGCCGGGACCCTGCCGGTCATGTTTGCCTCGCCCGAATGGCGGTGCCGCTGCATTGAAAGGATGAACCACGCGCATGTTCTGTGCGCCGCACCTCAGTCCTCTGGCCGGTATTGCGCTGGCACCTTTGTGCCTAGGCTGGTAGCGCGGGAAAAAACACATGACTGGGGGGAACATCATGAGACTGAGAACGTGGGCATCCTGGCTGGCAGGCTCTGCCATGACCTTGCTGTTGGCAGCGTGCGGCGGTGGCGGCGGCGGTTCGAGCACGCCCACCACGCCAAACGCGGGCGGCTCCACACCGCTGACCTATACGGTGAAGATGAGCTTGACCTCCGGCGAGGTCGGCGTCGGCCGCACGATCACCATCAGCGCGCTGGCGGTAGACAGCAACGGCATCGACGTGTCCGGCAACACCACCTTCAACTGGACCAGTGCCGACAGCGGCATTGCCACCGTGGAGCCGAGTGCCACCACGCCGGCCAGCGCCGTGGTCAAGGGTATTGCAACCGGGACGACCACTGTCCAGGTGGTGGCGAGCGTCAAGGGCGCCGACAACACCACGGTGCAGCTGCCCGCGCAATCCGCCACCATCACCGTGGTGCCGGCCTCGGCGCTGAGCTACAGCCTGTCGATCCCGAACAGCAGCCTGTCGATGAGCGACGGGCAGGAGCTGCCGGTCAAGGTATCGCTGGTCGATAGCAACGGCGCCGATGTATCTGCCAGCGTCAACAGCTGGGCATGGTCCAGCAGCGGCTCCGCGGTCCAGGTCACGGCCAGCCAGAACAGCGCCACGCTGAAGGCGAGCAACAGCTCACCCACCGCCGTGGCCACGGCCAGTGTCTCGGTATCGGTGACCGCACCGGACGGGCATGCCATTGCCGGGTTGATCGTGGTGACAGTGCAGAAGAACGGCGCCGCCGCCTATCGCGTGGTGACGACCAAGGGCGGCCGCGAGGTGAATGCGCTGCAGGTCTTCAGCAACCGTCCGGAAACCTTCAGCTCGCGTGTGCTGCGCCACGACGGCCAGGACGTGACCGCGGAGTTCGACGGCGCCTGGACCTACACGGCGACCTCGGCCACGCTGTCCGCATCGGAAGCGGCGGGTACGCATGACGCCACGGTCAGCACCAGCCTCGCCAACGACAAGGGTCCGGTCCAGAGCAGCCTGACGGTGACGGCTGTCAGCACCAGGCTGGGCGAACGCCGCAGCGCCACGCTGACGGTGACCGAGAACCCGGTCTGGGCGCTGGTTGGCGACAACCAGGATCCGATGACGCTGCTGCTGATGCCGCCGATGAGTATCCCGGTGACCGCGCGCATGAAGCACCTTGGCGACGATGCGCAGTACACCGCGTGCATCAACTGGGCGTGGACCAGCACCGGCCCGGTGGAGTTGTCGCCTGGCGTCGCGGATCATCAGAAGAACGTCACGGGCACAGCGCAGGGCGACTTCACTCTTACCGTGACCTGTAATGCCGTCGCCGACAATACGCCGCTGAAGCTGGTCTTCTACGGTACGGTCAAGTAAGCAGCAGGTTCCCGCGCCTGGCGAAACGCCCTCCATCCGGAGGGCGTTTCGCTTTGGCGGCAAATTGCAGGCTGCCGGTTTGCTCCCCCTCTCCCGCAAGCGGGAGAACAAGCGGCCGTCGGGAGGGATGCCGGCAAAGCGTACCCGTTTCTGCGTGACCGGCGCCAAGCGTTTCAGGTGCTGCCGGGGCAGGCCAGCAAAGGCGTCGGGACAAGGCTGAGCCTGCCTTTGCGGGACGTCCCCTATATGCGCACCAGGCAAGCCCAGTACGCAAAGCGTACCCGTTTCTGCGTGCAAAAATGCCAGCCCTTTCAGGCATGTTTTATCGCCGCAGGACAGCTCGCAGGCGAGCGCAAAGCGCTGCCTCCGCGCCGGGCGGAAGCAGCGGGCGTACCCGTTTCTGCGTGGATTTGTAGAGGAGGAAAGCGCGCCGTTTAGCGCTTGCGCACGAAGCGGATCACCTGTTCGGCAGGCTTGTCCTGCGTGCCGGAGGTGGTGCCGGCGGTGTTGGATCCGCAGGTATTGCAGCCGCCGTCGTCGCAGCCGCTGGCGCAGCCCGCGGCGGCTTGCGGGGCCAGCCAGCTCACCAGCCGGGCACGCCAGCCGGCGGCGGCGCTGCCGCCCAGGCGCGCGGCCAGCGCCGCCTTGACGCGCTCGCGCGTGCGCGGCGCGTAGCGCGCGATCACCGACACCGCGCACGCCAGCACGATCAGCGGGACCAGCAGCGTTTCGATGGCGTGGTAGAGGGTCATGGCGGCGTGGTGCCTCAGCTGAACATCAGCGCGACGCGGTAGGTCACGAAGGCCGCCAGGTAGGCCAGCCCGGTCAGGTAGGCCGCCGACAGCGCCATCACCTTCCACGAGTCGGTCTCGCGCCGGATCACTGCCAGCGTGGAGATGCACTGCGGTGCGAACACGTACCAGGCCAGCAGCGACAGCGCGGTGGCCAGCGACCATTGCGCGGCGATCATCGGCGCCAGCTGCGTGGCCACGGTCTCTTCGCTGCCCGATAGCGCATAGACGGTTGCCAGCGCGCCCACGGCCACCTCGCGCGCAGCCAGGCCCGGCACCAGCGCAATGCAGATCTGCCAGTTGAAGCCCACCGGTGCGAACACCTTCTGCAGCGCATGGCCGATCATGCCGGCAAAGCTGTAGTCGATGGCCGGCGCGGTCGCGCCCACGGGCGCGGACGGGAAGGACGACAGGAACCACAGCAGCACCGTCAGCGCCAGGATCACCTTGCCCACCCGCGACAGGAAGATGCGGGCACGCTCCCACAGGCCGATGGCCACATCGCGCGGATTGGGGATGCGGTACGACGGCAGCTCCATCAGCAGCGGATGGTCGGTGCGGTCGCGGCGGAAGAACTTGAGCGCGTAGGCCACCACCAGCGCGCTGACGATGCCCGCCACGTACAGCGCGAACAGCACCAGCCCCTGCAGGTTGAACAGGCCCATCACGGTGCGCTCGGGGATGAAGGCGCCGATCAGCAGCGCATACACCGGCAGCCGTGCCGAGCAGGTCATCAGCGGCGCCACCAGGATGGTGGTGAGCCGGTCGCGCGGGTCCTGGATGGTGCGCGTGGCCATGATGCCGGGGATGGCGCAGGCAAAGCTGGACAGCAGCGGGATGAACGAGCGCCCCGACAGCCCCGCGCCCATCATCAGGCGGTCCAGCAGGAAGGCCGCGCGCGGCAGGTAGCCGGATTCCTCCAGCGTCAGGATGAACAGAAACAGGATCAGGATCTGCGGCAGGAACACCACCACGCTGCCCAGGCCCGCGACCAGGCCGTCGACCAGCAGGCTCTTGAGCATGCCGTCGGGCAGGTAGGCGCCCAGCATCTCGCCGGCCCAGTGCACGCCGCCCTCGATGCCGTCCATCAACGGCTCGGCCCACGAGAACACCGCCTGGAACATCAGGAACAGCAGCACCGCCAGCAGCAGCAGGCCGATCACCGGATGCAGCACGATGCGGTCGAGGCGGTCATCGAGCGCGGCGGTGCGCGCCGGCATGCTGACCGCGGCCGCCAGCAGGCGGTTGACCTCGGCATGCACGTCAATGTCGTTGGCGGGTTCCGGCGTGACCGGCGGGGCCGGCGGCAGGGTGTCGTCAAGCAGGCTGACCAGTGTCGCGGCGCCGTCGTGCTTCACCGCCACGGTGCTGACCACCGGCACGCCCAGCGCGGCCGACAGCTTGTCGCGATCGATCTGGATGCCGCGCCGCGCTGCGGCGTCGCTCATATTGAGCACGACCACCATGGGCAGGCCCAGGCGGCGCAGTTCCAGCACGAAGCGCAGGTGCAGGCGCAGGTTGGTCGCATCGACCACCGACACCAGCAGGTCCGGGCGCTGCTCGCCGGCGCGCCTGCCCAGGCAGACATCACGCGTGATGGCTTCATCGAGGCTGGCCGCGTGCAGGCTGTAGGCGCCCGGCAGGTCCAGGATGCGCACCTGGCGCCCGGCCGGCGACACGAAGTAGCCTTCCTTGCGCTCGACGGTCACGCCCGCATAGTTGGCCACCTTCTGGCGGCTGCCGGTCAGGCGGTTGAACAGTGCGGTCTTGCCGCAATTGGGATTGCCGACCAGCGCAATGCGCAGGGCAGAAGTGGAAGGAGCTGCAGACATAATCCGGGGGAAGGCTCAGGCAGTCCGTTTTGCGGACGGTTTGGCGGTCTGGTCGCCGCCCTGCGTGGCGGGGGCGATGCTGGTGACCGAGGCGCTGGCGACCTCTACGCCGATGCGTGCCGCTTCCGAGCGGCGCAGCGCAAAGCGGGTGAAGCCTACCTGTGCCACCAGCGGGTCCATGCCGAAGGGGCCGTAGGCGATGATCTGCACGGCTTCACCGGGGACGAAGCCCAGTTCGCGCAGGCGGCGCGCGACCGGGTCTCCCGGGGTGGCGTCGTCCACCGATTGCACAACGGCGGGCGTGCGCCGTGGAAGTTCAGACAACCGCATCATGCTTCCAGTCCGTGGCGCGGTCTGCCGCCAAGCGGTCAGCGCGACCACGCCGGGGTGTGTAAATGAAAATCGTTTTCATTGTATCGTAATTGAGGCATGGCGTTGCCCCCTCAAAGGGCGGGCACGCCGGCCTGCTGCCGCCGTCATTGCGCCGCAGGAGGCAAATGATAACCGTTCGGGGTGTGGGGGCGGAGGGTGCGCGGGGC
>NZ_JBYSZI010000034.1:0-78614 GCF_058787075.1 Cupriavidus sp. FW305-46 | reverse complement strand
GCCCCGGGCCGCCCCTTCGATATGCCGGATGCGATATTTCTCCACCAGCTTGCATTCATGGGTGTAGAGACTGGCCACGGTCGCCAGCCAGCGCTGCGCGATCTCGCGCGCCAGGTCGTCGTGGCCATAGCGCACCAGCCCGCGCACGGCCAGCCATTGCAACGGCGCCCAGCCATTGGGATGGTCCCATTGCTGGCCCGAAGCACATTCCGTGGTGGCCAGCCCGCCGTCAACCAGCAGCCGGTCCTTCACCGCCTGTGCCACGGCTTGCGCCTGCGGCGGCAGCGCAAGACCGAGATAGAGCGGCATCACCGTTGCAGCGGTCAGGCACAGCCGCGGCGCGCCGCGGCACCAGTCGTAGTCGACAAAGGCGCCGGCGTGGTCGTTCCACATGTATTGCAGGATGGCTGCCTCGCGCCGCCGCGCCGCCACGCGATAAGCCTCTGCCGCGGCATCGCCCGCCTGCTCGCACAGCGCGGCGAGGCGCGTTTCCAGGTGCCAGAGCAGTGCGTTGAGGTCGACCGGCAGCATCGCCGTGGTCCGGATGGTGGCAAGGTCCGCGGGCTGGCCGGTGGGCGTGGATGGCGAATCGAGCCAGCGCGAGCTGAAGTCCCATCCCGATTCCGCCGCGGCGCGCAGGTCGCGGAACACCAGGTGATGCGGCCGGCCGCTGCGCATCGCGGTCTCCATGTCTTCCAGGAAGGCTTCCTCGCGCGGCCACGGGCGGTCGTCCCAGTAGCGGTTCAGCACCGCGCCGTCGGGCAGGCACACCACCCGCCGGTGCGCATGGCCCGGCCGCACGCAGTCGGCACCGTCCATCCAGAAGGCGTATTCCCGGCGCAGCTGCGGCAGGAAGTCGATGGCGCTGGCCAACTGCTCGCGCTCGAGCAGGTCCACCATCAGCGCAAACACCGGCGGCTGCGAGCGGCTCAGGTAGTAGTTGCGCGTGCCGTTCGGCACCAGGCCATAGGTGTCGATCAGGTAGGCGAAGTTCCGCGCCATCTCCACCATCAGGTCGCCGCGCCCGCTGCCGGCCAGCCCCTCCATGGTGAAGTAGGAGTCCCAGTAATACAGCTCGCCGAAGCGCCCACCCGGCACCACATAGCGGTGCGGCAGCGGCAACAGCGACGACAGCGGCGGATGGGCCACGGGCTCGCGCGTCAGCACCGGCCACAGGCCATCGATATGTTCGCGCAGGGTGCTGGCCGGGTCTGACACGTAGTGGCTCTCCGGCACGGTGGCGCGGGTGAAATGCGCCTGCACGAAATCAGCCAGACAGAATCCCGGCGTGTCGCGCGTTTCGCGGTAGCGCGCCACGATCAGGTCCGGGTCGCAGTTGGGAATGCAGTCAGGGAAGGTCTTGCTGTCGGCAAACAGGCCGCTGTGCTGGACGTCGACGAACAGCTCGCAGTAGCGCGCCGCGGGCGACAGCATATCGGCGCAGGCGCAGCCGGGCAGCGTGTGCGGCGGCGGGCAGTCCCGGTCCGTGACCAGCGCCGGCTGCGCCGCCGCATGGACCTTGCCGGGCGCCGCCGATGGCCCCGGCACCGCGCCGGCGCCGTCAGGGGTGGCCGGGGCCGTGCGCGGCACCGTGCTGCCGCCGGCAGTGGCGCCTGACGACGGCGGAATGGCGGGTTCGGTCTCGGGCTTGCCTGTCGGCTGCATGGGCGCCTCCTTGCACCGGGCGCTGCCGGCTCATTTGGATAGGAGCCGCGAAGTGCCGGGTAAGTTCGCGGCCGCCCCCCGCAAAGCGGCCCATGTGTCACGCAGGCGCCAGGGCGCAGGCGTTCACACCTCCTTCTCGCCATGCTGCACCGGTATCGCCGGCGCAGCTTCGCGCACCCCCAGCTGCATGAAGATCCAGGCCGACGCGCACGTGATCAGCCCCATGCAGACAAAGGTGGCATGAAACGCCGGCAGCACCGCCGTGGAATCGCCGCCGAAGCGGTGCTGGAAGGTCGCCAGCAAGGCGCCCGCCGCGGTCACCGCCAGGCTCATCGACAGCATCTGCACCATCGACAACATGCTGTTGCCGCTGCTGGCGCCGGCCCCGCTCAGGTCCTTCAGCGTGACCGTGTTCATGGCCGTGAACTGGATCGAATTGACCATGCCGAACAGCGCCAGCAGCGGGACCAGCAGCCACAGCGGCAACTGCGGCGTGATCAGCGCAAAGGCGGCCATCACCAGCCCCACCACGAAGGTATTGGCCACCAGCACGCGGCGGTAGCCGTGGCGCTGGATCAGGCGCGTGGCCAGGCGCTTGGAGGCCATGCCGGCGGCGGTGACGGGCAACATCATCAGGCCTGCATCGAACGGCGAATAGCCCAGGCTGATCTGCAGCGTCAGCGGGATCAGGAACGGCATCGAGCCGTTGCCGATCCGTGCGAACAGGTTGCCCAGCAGCCCCACGCTGAAGCTGTGGATGCGGAACAGCCGCAGCGGGAACAGCGGCTGCTTGCGCCGGTTGGCGTGCAGCCCGTAGGCGGTCAGCGCGGCCATGCTGGCGATCAGCAGCATCAGCACGGTGGCGTGCTGGAAGCCCAGCCCGGCCAGCCCGTCGAGCGAGAACGACAGCGACAGCATGGCGATGGCCAGCAGCAGGTAGCCGGCGATGTCGAAGGGCCCGATGCCGGTCAGCCGCGCGTTGGGCATATAGCGCACCGTGGCCAGTGCGCCCAGCAGCCCGACCGGCACGTTGATCAGGAAGATCCAGTGCCACGACAGCACCTGCGTCAGCCAGCCGCCCAGCGTCGGCCCGATCAGCGGGCCGATCATGCCGGGGATGGCGACGAAGCTCAGCGCCTGCAGGTACTGCTCGCGCGGGAAGGTGCGCAGCACCGAGAGCCGCCCCACCGGCAGCAGCATGGCCCCGCCCACGCCCTGCACCACGCGCGCGCCGATCAGGAAGTTCAGCGTCGGCGCGTAGGCGCACAGCAGCGAACCCACCACGAACAGCCCGATGGCGGTCTGGAAGATGGTGCGGGTGCCGAAGCGGTCAGCCAGCCAGCCCGAGGCCGGGATGACCACCGCCATGGTCAGCGAGTAGGCAATCACCACCGACTGCATCCGCAGCGGACTCTCGCCCAGGCTGTGCGCCATTGATGGCAGCGCGGTGTTGACGATGGTCGAGTCCAGCGTCTGCATGAAGAAGCCGACCGCCACCACCCACAGCATGATGCGGCGGGTGCGGTCGTCGGGCTGGGGTGTGGTCATGTGGCGGGCTCCGGGCCGGCCGGGCCCCGGAATCCCGGTATGCGCCGGCCAAAGCCGACACCTTAAAGGTCTATCGCGGAACAGGCAAATCGATGCGTGGCCAAGCGCCGCGCTGCCCTAGTCCAGGCGCTGGCGCTGGTCCTGGCTGAAATAGGCAAGCCGGTACAGCCGCCACGGTGCCTGCGCACTGTCGCGGCAATAGCCATAGCGGAAGGTGTCTTCCACCGCGGGCAGGTCGTAGCGCAGGTCGGTGAACCAGACGCAGGCGACCGCTGCGCCCGGCGGCACGGATCGTGATGCCCGCATCGACGTGATGGCGGACAAGGCCGGATAGACCGCGAACTGCCTGAAATCGGCAAAGTCCGGCCGCACCCAGAGCTGCCATGCCAGCGCCTGCTCAGCCGGCGCCTCCGGCAGCCGCGGCCGCTTGGTCCAGGCCATCCGCGCGGGCGGCTCGTAGGCCCTGGCCATGGCCGGCAGGCCGCCCAGCACCTGCCATTGCGGCACCCAGGCCGGATGCCCGGCCAGGTTGACGTGGGCGACGCGGTAGTCCGCCTCCGCGCGGGCAATCAGTTTCCAGTTGAACGGAGAGAACGGCTGGGGCAGCGCATCCACGCGCTGCGCCTGGATGCCGGCGGCGCGCAAGGATTCGTTGCCCACTGCCAGCGCCCGTTGCCTGAGCACGCCCTGGACGCCGACATAGACGCACAGCAGCGCCATGCCCGCCAGCGCTGCGCGGCCGCGCCGCTGCGGTGCCAGGAACAGTGTCAGGACCAGTCCGGACACGACAATGCCGCTCAGCAGCGGATCGATCAGGAAGCTGGTACCAAGGCTGAAGCGCCGTTCGGAGCCGGGATAGAAGATGCGGGTGCCATAAACGGTGATCAGGTCCAGCGCGATATGGCTGGCCACGCCAAGGCAACTGACGGCGAACGCTTCCCTCCAGGCCTCGCGCCGGCGCGCCGCCAGGCAGAACAGGCCGGCAAGCAGCGCGCCCCAGGCAGGGAGCAGCAGCAGCGAATGGGTCGGCCCCTGGTGCCACTGCGCCAGGAAACGCAGCGGATGGACCAAAAAGCCCAGGAAATCGATATCCGGAAAGGCACCGGCGGCAGCGCCAAGCAGCAGGCGTTCGCGCGTGCTGAGTCGCCGGCCGGGGATCTCGGCCATGGGGATGGCAAACGCTGCCTGCGCCCCCATCAAGGCATGGGTGATCGTGTCCATCCGGACCGGGCTTCCTTGTCGACAGGGCGGCGCCAGGCCAGGCGCTCGGCGCAGCGCAGTTGGCGTTCGAGCCACGCCTGCGTGCGGCCGGAATCCGGCGAACGGTCGCGCAGCCAACAGCCAAAGGTGGAGAGGAAGATGCCGGTCAGCACGACCTCGCCCGCTTCGCGGCGCCAGCCGGATTCGGGCAGGCGCGCCGATTCCCGCAGCCATTGCACGGTGCGGCTGATATGCAGCAGGCCCTGCACCTGCAGATGCACGTGCTCCGGCTGCAGCTTGTAGCGCAGCATCTGGGCGGTGAGCTGCCGGTGCGGGGCCAGCGCCTCGAGCCAGGCGAGGATGGCCTGCTCCAGGCGCTCGCGGTGGGACAGGGCGGCCCAGCCTTCACGCGAGGAAGCGCGCACGAGCGCAAGGTCGGCCCGTTCGAACCAGGCCTCGGCCAGGTCGTCCTTCTGCCGGTAATGCCGATGGATCTGGTCCAGGCCAATGCCCATGTCGTCGGCGACGTCATGCAGGTGCAGGGCATCCCAGCCGCTGCGCTCGCCCAGCATCAGGGCAACCTCCAGGATCCGGCCGGCCAGGGCTGCATCATCGTTCATGGCTTTGCCATCCTCGGGAATGCGCGTCCGCGCTCTACCTTCCAGCATAGAAAGGCAGCCCGCACGCGGGCGCGGATTTCATTGTCATGTGCACGATGCTGCCGGATCGGCGTGCAGTCGGGGGCTTGCCCGCCTGTGCCCGGTTCGGCACCTGCCTCGACAATTTCCCCACGCAGCCTATCTTTAGGGTGTCAGTCCAGGCGTCATCGGCAAGGGCCGCCGTGCCAGCCAGCACTCGGCGGCGGCCGCGGTGTCGCGTGGACAGAGGCCGTACGCGCATGAAAGCGGATTCTCCCCCGAGGCAGAACTACGAAGATGCCCTGCTCGGCATCGTGCGGGAGATGTCTTCGGCCATGCGCCCGCCGGCAGAGTCCGAAGTGACGGCCGCGCTGGACAGCACGCTCGAAGGCGACCTGGGCTTCGACAGCCTGACGCGCGCCGAGCTGCTGACCCGCCTTGAACACCGCTTCGGCGTCAGCCTGCCGGAGCAGGTGCTGGCCCAGGCCGACACCCCGCGCGCGCTGCTGCGCGCCTTGCTCGCCGCCCAGGACCTGCCGCCCGGCGCGAGCGGCACGCACCTGCGCCAGGCCCGCCCTGCCCCGGCGGCACAGGCGCCCGACAGCGCCGCCACCTTGCCGGACGTGCTGCGCTGGCACTTGCGCAGCCACCCGGAGCGCACCCACATCATCCTGCAGGACGGCGACGGCGCAGACACGCAGATCAGCTTTGCTCAACTGCACCGCGGCGCCGCGGCCATCGCCGCCGGGCTGGTGTCCCGCGGCGTGAGCGCGGGCACGGCGGTGGCCATCATGCTGCCTACCAGCCCCGACTACTTCTACAGCTTCTGCGGCGTGCTGCTGGCGGGCGGGATTCCGGTACCGCTCTACCCGCCGGCGCGGCTGGCGCAGATCGGCGACCACCTGCAGCGCCACGCCGGCATCCTGGCCAACGCGCAGGCGCCGGTCCTGATCACGGTGGCACAGGCGCGGCCGCTGGCGGCCCTGCTCAAGGCCAGCACGGGAACGCTGCATAGCGTGCTCACGCCGCAGGAGCTGGCGGACGGCGGCGGCGCCCCGGTCCATCCGATGCTGCGCACGCACGACATCGCCCTGCTGCAATACACCTCGGGCAGCACCGGCTCGCCCAAGGGGGTCGTGCTCAGCCATGCCAACCTGCTGGCCAACCTGCGCGCCATGGGCAAGACCCTGGCCGTCGGCTCGCAAGACGTCTTTGTCAGCTGGCTGCCGCTCTATCACGACATGGGCCTGATCGGCGCCTGGCTGGGCAGCCTGTACTACGCCTACCCGCTGGTGGTGATGTCGCCGCTTGCCTTCCTGGCGCGGCCCGAGCGCTGGCTCTGGGCGATCCACAAGTACCGCGGCACGCTCTCGGGCGGGCCCAATTTCGCCTTCGAGCTGTGCCTGCGCAAGCTGGCCAATGCCGACCTGGCCGGGCTCGACCTGTCCAGCTGGCGCTTCGTCTTCAATGGCGCGGAGCCGGTAAGCCTGCAGACCATGCGCGCCTTCATGGAGCGCTTTGCCCGCTACGGCCTGCGCCCGCAGGCTGCCGCGCCGGTGTACGGGCTGGCGGAGGCCTCGCTGGGCCTGACCTTTCCGCCGCTTGGCCGAGGGCTGGCGGCCGACCGCATCGACCGCGACGAATTCACGCGCACTGCCGTGGCCGTGCCCGCGGGCGAACACGCGCCCACTGGCGAGCGCGAGACCCTGGAATTCCCGTCCTGCGGCCGGCCGCTGTCCGGCCACGAAGTCCGCATCGTCGACGCCACCGGACGCGAACTGGGCGAGCGGCATGAGGGCCTGCTGCAGTTCCGCGGCCCTTCGGCCACCAGCGGCTATTTCCGCAATCCCGTGCAGACCCGCCAGCTGTTCGACCGCGGCTGGCTGAACACCGGCGACTATGCCTATATGGCGGCCGATGAGGTCTATATCACCGGGCGCGCCAAGGAAACCATCGTGCGCGGCGGCCGCAATATCTATCCCTACGAACTGGAGCAGGCGGTCGGCGCCATCCCCGGCATACGCAAGGGCTGCGTGGCCGTGTTCGGCAGCCCCGATCCGGATAGCGGCACCGAACGCATCGTGGTGATGGCGGAGACCGCAGAGAAGGATGTGCAGGCGCGCCGGGCGCTGCACCGGCAGGCGCTGAAGACCGCCCTCGACGTGCTGGGCATGCCGCCCGACCACATCGCCCTGGTGCCGCCGCACAGCATCCTGAAGACATCGAGCGGCAAGATCCGGCGCGCCGCCTGCCGCGAGCGCTTCGAGCACGGGCGCCCCGGCCGCGGCGTGGAAGCGCCCTGGCTGCAGATCGCGCGCTTTGGCTGGCGCGCGCTGCGGCCGGAGCTGCGGCGCGGCCGGCAGACCGCCGCGGGCCTGTCCTACGCCCTCTATGCCTGGCTCCTGTTCGCAACGCTGGCGCCGGCGACCTGGCTGGCATCGGTTGCGCTGCACCGGCCGGCACTGGGCTGGACGCTCAGCCACCACGTTGCCCGGCTGTTTCTCAGGCTGGGCGCGGTGCCCTGGTTCGTGCAAGGGCTTGAGCACCTGCCGCGCGACCGGCCCTGCATCCTGGTCTCGAACCATGCCAGCTACCTGGACGGTATCGTGCTGGTGGCGGCGCTGCCCACGCCGGTATGCATGGTCGCCAAGCGCGAGCTGCAGGGCCAGCGCATTCCCGGCACCTACCTGGCCAGCATCGGCGCCGACTTCATCGACCGCTTCGATAACGTGCGCGAGCACGAGGACGTGGAGCGCGTGGTGGCCGCGGTGCGCGCCGGGCATTCGGCGCTGTTCTTCCCCGAAGGCACCTTCGGCCGCGCGCCGGGGCTGCAGGCATTCCGCTCGGGCGCCTTCCTGGCGGCCGCGCGGGCCGGCGCGCCGGTGGTGCCGGTCGCCATCCGCGGCACCCGCTCGGTGCTGCGCGACGGCCAGTGGCTGCCGCGCCGCGGGCCGATCGGCGTGGTCATCGGCAGCCCGCTCTGGCCGGACGGCGCAGACTGGCCCGCCGCCATGCGCCTGCGCAACACTGCCCGCGCCGAGATCCTGCACTACTGCGGCGAACCGGATGCGCGGCGCACGACGCACCGGGATGCGAGGCGGGCCTAGTGTGCCGCGCCGCGAGGAACTTGCCATGACATCTGCCGACGGAGCAGGACACTAGCGGCATGGATACCTTTGCCACCGCGCCGATGTGGGCCGGCTTCCTGGTCCTGGTGCTGGGAACGCTGGTCATCGACGTGTTCGTCCTTGGCGGCCGGCACGCGCACCGCGTTTCGACGCGCGAGGCGCTGGGCTGGACCCTGGCCTGGTCGACGCTGGCCGTGCTCTTCGGCATCGCGCTGTGGTGGCTGCTGGCCGGGAGCGCCGGACGCGAGGCCGCAGACCGCAAGGTGCTGGAGTTCTATACCGGCTACCTGATCGAGCTGTCGCTGTCGGTCGACAATATGTTCGTGTTCGCGATGATCTTCGGCTACTTTGCGGTGCCGCCGGAGTTGCAGCGCAGGGTGCTGCTGTTCGGCGTGGTCGGCGCGATCGTGATGCGCGCCGTCATGATCCTGCTCGGCGTTTGGCTGATCAGCGAATTCTCGTGGATCCTTTATGTGTTCGGCGTGTTCCTGCTGTTCACCGGCATCAAGATGCTGTTCGTTTCCAGGCGTACCCCCGATCTCTCGCGCAATCCCATCGTTCGCTTCCTGTGCGCGCATATGCGGATCACCGCGGACTATCGCGGCGAGCACTTCTTCGTGCGCATCGACGGCTTGCGCCATGCGACGCCGATGTTCCTGGTGGTGCTGCTGGTCGAGGCGACCGACCTGGTGTTTGCCGTCGACAGCATTCCGGCCATCTTCGCTGTCACCACCGATCCCTTCATTGTCTTCACCTCGAACATCTTCGCCATCATGGGGCTGCGGGCGCTGTATTTCCTGCTGGCCAACCTGGCGCAGCATTTCCATTACCTGAAGTACGGCCTGGCCATCGTGCTGGCCTTTATCGGCGCCAAGATGCTGGCCGAGCCGTGGTTCCATGTGCCGGTGCACTGGTCTCTCGGCGCCGTCGCCATGACGTTGTTCGTGTCCGTCCTGGTCAGCCGGGCCAGGGCCAGGCGCACGCTTGCGCACGCCGGGGACGAACTGGGCGGCCACTGCGCCCCGCGTGAGCGCAGGGCGGGGAACCGGCGCACATAAGGAGCGATTCCATGAACAAGATCCTGCTTGCGACCGACGGGTCGGCCTATAGCGACGCGGCCGCCCGCTACCTGGTACAGAATCCCCTGTTCAGCCGCGACTTCGTGGTACACGTGGTGCACTGCGAACCGGATGTGGCTGGCGACATCAAGACCTTCATCGACCGGTCCACCCTGGATGCCTGGCATCGCGAACAGAACGAGAAGGCGATGCAGTCCGTGGCCAGCATCCTGGGCGAGGCCGGTATCGCTTGCGAGTGCCATGGCTTCGTCGGCTTCGCACCGGCCCGCATCGTCGAGTATGCGAGCAGTATCGGCGCCAGCCTGATCGTGATGGGTTCGCACGGCCGCGGCGGATTCCTGGATGCCATCATCGGCTCGGTGGCCAGGCGGGTGCTTGCGCACGCGCACTGCCCGGTGCTGCTGGTCAGGAGCTAGCCACAGCAGAGCGCCACCCGGCGCATCTCACAGGGCAGCGCGCAGCCCCAGGAAGAAGCGCCGCCCGGGCGCGGGTTCGAAATACCGCCCGTTGGCCTCGTTGACGATCACCGAGCCGATATAGCGCCGGTCGGTGAGGTTGTCGATGCGGCCGAAGACGTAGAGCCGGGTCGGGCCGATGCGGAACTCATAGCCGGCGCGTAGGTTGAACACCGCATAGCCTGGCGCGGCCTGCGTGTTGAGGTCGTCGGCGTAGACGCGGCTGTCCACGCGCAGCTCGGCCCCCAGCGTCAGCGGCGCTGCCGGCCGCCATGACAGGTCCGCGCCCAGGCTGTGGCGCGCGGTGCCGGGCAGGCGCTTGCCGGCCGCCACGGTCTGGCCCTGCGCGTTGACGAAGCTGTCGCCGAAGTAAGCATCGAGCCAGGTATAGGCCAGTCCTGCCTCGATACGGCTGCCGCCGCCCTTGCCTGGCGTGCCCACCTCACCGAGAAAGCCACCGCGCCAGCCCAGTTCGAAGCCGCGCCGGTGCACGCCGCTGACATTCTGGTAGACGGTGCGCCCGGCATTGTTCGATTGGGGCACCACCTCGTCGTGGCTGTCGGCATCGAACAGCGCCGCCTCCAGCCGCTGCCCCGCCGCCTGCCACTTGATGCCGATCTCGCCCTGGCGGCTGGTGGAGGCCTGCAGCCCCAGGTTGCTGCCGACGCCGCCGGGGCCGTAGGCGACTTCGGTCAGCGTCGGCGTCTCGAAGCCGCGGCCGAGGTTGGCGTAGAGGTTGAGTGAGTCGAGCGCGTGCCACACCACGCCAAGCACGGGGCTGAGGTTGCTGTAGGTTGCGTTGCCACTGTCATCGGGGCTGGCCGCATTGATGAAGTGGTCATCAATGCCAAGCCGCACCCGGCTGGCGCGCACGCCGCCCACCAGTTGCCAGGACGGGTGGAAGGTCCAGTCGAACTGTGCAAAGGCGCCGAGGTCGGTCGCGGTATTGGTCTCGTCGCGGCGCAGCGCGCCTTGCGTGCCGTTCTGGTTGACGTAGCCGTTGCGGCCATCGCGCATGCCGTTGGCTTCGAGCCCGGCGCTCCACAGCAGCGGCAGGCCGGCGGCGGTGGTGGTGCGCCGGCTCCATGACAGCGCGGCGCCGCCGTAGGTGCGGTCCAGGTCGACGATGCCGCCGGCCGAATTCGGCGCGGCACCGCTGAAGCCCAGCCGCTGGTACAGGTTGCGCGTGCCGCCGTACAGGCGTGCCGACAGGCTGTCGGTCCCGGTCAGCTGGTGGTCCACCACCACGCCGGCCTGGGCCTGCTCGACATTCTTGCCGGTATCGAACTGGGTCGCTGCGGGCACCGCCTGGCGCGGGTTGGCATCGGCCTGCGCGCGCGTGAGCCCCAGCGGGTCCTGCGCCAGCGGCTGGTTGAAATAGTTGAACTGGCCGGTCACGCGCGTGCCGCTCGCCGGCTGCGCCACTACCTTGGCATTGAGCTGGTAGCGGCGCGCCGCGCTGTGGTCGCGGTAGCCGTCGGTCTGGTAGGTCCAGGCGTCGAGCGAACCGCCAAGCCGGTCGTTGCCGCCGGCCAGCGCGATGCCCGCCTGCCACTGGCCATCCGAGCCGAAGCCGGTCGACGCGCGCCCGCTAAAGCCATCCCTGGGCGGATCGGGCGTGAACACCTGCACCACGCCGCCCGACGCATTGCCATACATCTGTGCAAACGGGCCGCGCAGCACCTCGACGCGGCTGGCGTTGGCAAGGTCGGCAGTGGAAGCCTGGCCCTGCCCGTCCGGCATGGTGGCCGGGATGCCGTCGACATACAGGCGCACGCCGCGCACGCCGAAGGTGGAGCGCGTGCCAAAGCCACGCACCGCCAGTTGCAGGTCCTGCGAGTAGTTCTGCCGGTCGCGCACCGCCACGCCCGGCACGCCGGCCAGCACCTCGGACAGGTTCACCAGCGGCGTGGCGCTGCGCAGCGGATCGACCGGCACGCTGTCCACCGCCGCCGGCGCATCAAAGCGGCGCTGTTCGCTGCGGGTGGCGCTGACCACCACGTCGGGCAGGGTTTCGGCGGTGGCGGCGGCCACTGCCGTGCCGGGCGGGTCGGCGGCACGCGCGCCGGCGCTGGCCAGGACCAGCGCGGCGAACGCCAGCGCGGAGCGGTTCGCGAACGGGATGCCGGGGTTACCGGAACGGCGCTGCTGCCGGACCGCCAAAATCTGCCTGCCGCCTGGTTTCATGGGATCGGAAAGCGGTTGCGGGTTCTGGCGCGGATGTGGAGGCGCCGGGCACAGGTGAATGTGTCGCAACTTTATCGTCTCCACAGCACTATTGCCACGCGCTTGGCTGCGGGGAAAACCCGCGGAGGAGATGGAGCCGGCACCGGATTCTGGTTGTTCAGAAAAATTCAACAACTGATTGCATGGACGCTCACGCAGCCCGCCCCACGGCTCCCTACACTGCTTTCACCACCCGCCGCAACCGCACCAGTCCATCACGCGATGCAGCATAAGGGTATTCAGATTTTCGCTACTATCAAGGGGATCCGCCATCATGACCACCGCACAAACCCGCGTCGCCATCGTCTACCACAGCGGCTACGGCCACACCGCCAAGCAAGCCCAGGCCGTTGCGCGCGGCGCCGGCAATGTCGCAGGCACCGAAAGCCTGCTGATCCCGGTCGAGGACATCGACCAGCACTGGGACACGCTGGAACAGGTGGACGCCATCATCTTCGGCGCGCCGACCTACATGGGCAGCGCCTCGGCACAGTTCAAGGGTTTTATGGACGCCACCTCGCGCAATGTCTTTGCCAAGGGCGGCAAGTGGGCCAACAAGGTCGCAGCCGGCTTCACCAACGCGGCTTCGCGCTCCGGCGACAAGCTGGCCACGCTGCAGCAGATCGCGATCTTCGCGGCGCAGCACGGCATGCACTGGGTCAACCTGGGCCTGCCCCCGGGCCACAACAACTCCAAGTCGACCGAAGACTCGCTGAACCGCCACGGCTTCTTCCTGGGCGCCGCCGCTCAGTCCAACGCCGATGAAAGCGCCGACGTGGTGCCGCCGCTGGCCGATCTGCGCACCGCCGAGCACCTGGGTGCCCGCGTGGCCGAAGTGGCGCAGCAACTGGTCGCGGGCCGGCGCGCGCTGGCGGAACTGAAAGAAGCTGCCTGATCCGGCCGCACCCAGACGCATCGGCCCCGCATGGGGCCGATTTTCTTTTCCGGGCAGTCGCGAGCCTGGGCGGTCAGTACAAGACTTCCAGCGCGTCGAACAACTCGCTGTCCTTCTGCGCCGCCGAGCGCGCGCGGCGCCGGATTTCCTGCAGCAGGCAATCGGTGAAGCACTGCGCCGCGGGGCTGCCTACCGCATTGTGGCGCGTGATGATGCCGAGCCGGCTGGTCTCGAACTGCTCGGCCAGCGCAAAGACTTGGACCCAGCCGCGCATCGACTCGGTCAGCAGCAGCGGCCGCGGGCAATAGCTGATCATGCCGGCATTGCGGATCAGCTCCAGCAGCAGCGCGGTGGAGTGCGCGCAATGCAGCCGCGCCGGGTCGATGCGCGCTTCATGCTGCCAGAACAGGTTGCGCATAAAGGACTCGT
The DNA here is from genome assembly GCF_058787075.1 of Cupriavidus sp. FW305-46. NCBI lineage: Bacteria > Pseudomonadati > Pseudomonadota > Betaproteobacteria > Burkholderiales > Burkholderiaceae > Cupriavidus > Cupriavidus sp. FW305-46. The sequence continues at coordinate 65,351 of NZ_JBYSZI010000034.1, read as the reverse complement.
AGCTGGCCGCGGTGTAGTTGACGACCCAGTCCTGCTCCAGCAGTCCGTGCAGCGACCGCGCATCCGCGCACGGATGCCCGCGCCGCGCGATCACGCACGAGGTGTAGGCAAGCAGCGGCTCGCACTCGAATTCCTGCGTGGACATCGCCGCCGTGAACGGCCCCACGGCGAAGTCCAGCGTGCCTTCGCGCAGGCGGGGCAAGGCCACCGCGGTCAGGCCTTCGAAGATCTCCACCTGCACGCCCGGCATGCGCTCGCGAAAGCGCAGCAGCACACGCGGCAGGAAAGTCAGCATGACCCAGGGCGTGACGCTGATGCTCAGCCGCCCCACCCCCTCGCCGCGCAGCGTGGCCAGTTCTTCACCGGCGCGGGCGAGCTGCCCGACCACCAGCCGGGCGTGGCCCAGCATGCGCTGCCCCGCGTCGGTCAGCGCCACGCCGCTGGCGGTACGCGACAGCAAGGGCAGCCGCGCCTCGCTTTCCAGCTCGCGCAGCGCCTTGGTGACCGCCGCCTGCGACAGCCCGACCAGTCGGGCGGCGGCGCGGATGCTGCCGGCATCGGCAACGGCTACCAGCGCCTGGATCTGGTGGAGTTTCATCGTCATGCGGTTCGGGATGGTGACAACCAATGGTTGTCAGGATAACAGTATTGCGGCTATCGGCACGCACGGGCCCTGCATAAGATCGCCCCACGCAATCCCCCGACCAAGCCTCCGGAGACCCCATGCATCCAGATCCCGTCCTGCCCGGCATCCGCGCCATCGAAGCCGAGATGGTGGACCTGCGTCACCGCATCCACGCCCATCCCGAGCTCGGCTTCGAGGAATTCGCCACCAGCGACCTGGTGGCGGAATGCCTGCAGGCCTGGGGCTATGCCGTGCATCGCGGCCTGGGCGGCACCGGCGTGGTGGGCACGCTGCGTCACGGCGAAGGCCGCGCCATCGGCCTGCGCGCCGACATGGATGCGCTGCCGATCCGCGAAGCCACGGGCCTGCCGTATGCCAGCAAGATCGACGGCAAGATGCATGCGTGCGGCCATGACGGCCACACCGCCACGCTGCTGGCCGCAGCCCGCTACCTGGCCGAGCACAAGCCTTTCCGCGGCACGCTGCACGTCATCTTCCAGCCGGCCGAGGAAGGCATGGGCGGCGCGCGCGAGATGATCCGGGACGGCCTGTTCCGCCTGTTTCCCTGCGATGCGGTGTTCGCGCTGCACAACATGCCCGGCCACCCGACCGGCAAGTTCGGCTTCCTGGGCGGGCCGTTCATGGCCTCGTCCGATACCGTCACGATCCGCGTCACCGGCCGCGGTGGCCACGGCGCGGTGCCGCACCGGGCGGTCGATCCGGTGGTGGCCTGCGCGTCGATGGTGATGGCGCTGCAGTCGGTGGTGGCGCGCAACGTGAACCCGCTCGACATGGCCATCGTGACCGTCGGCGCGATCGAGGCCGGCAAGGCGCCCAACGTGATCCCCGAGAGCGCCGAGCTGCGCCTGTCGGTGCGTGCGCTCAAGGCCGAGGTGCGCGACCTGCTGCAGGCGCGCATCACCGCGCTGGCGCATGCCCAGGCCGAAAGCTTCGGCGCCAGCGCCGAGGTGCACTACGACCGCCGCTACCCGGTGCTGGTCAACGACCCGGCCACCACCGGGATGGCGCGCGAGGTCGCGCGTGAATGGCTGGGCGAGGACGGCCTGATCGACAACATGGTGCCGCTGACCGGCAGCGAGGACTTCTCTTTCATGCTCGAGGAATGTCCGGGCTGCTACCTGATCGTCGGCAATGGCGATGGCGAGGGCGGCTGCATGGTGCACAACCCCGGCTACGACTTCAACGACGCCTGCCTGCCGCTTGCGGCCACCTACTGGGTCAAGCTGGTCGAGCGCTACCTGCGCTGAGCCACGCTGCGCCATCGACAATGACCGGCCAAGAGGCCGGCGCCACCCCACCCCACGGAGACACCGAATGCCCACTTCCCTGCCCGCGCAGCCGCTGGACGGCGCTTATGCCGCGCCCCCGGCCAGCCGCGCCGCACCGCGCCGTCGCGTGATCGCAGCCATCACCATTGGCAACGGCCTGGAGTTCTACGATTTCACCGTCTACAGCTTCTTCGCGGTACTGATCGGCCAGCTGTTCTTTCCCGTGAGCGGCAGCTTCGGCCAGCTGATGCTGTCGCTGGCCACGTTTGGCGTGGGCTTTGTCGCGCGCCCGCTCGGCGGCCTGCTGATCGGACTCTACGCCGACCGCGTGGGGCGCAAGCCGGCCATGGCGCTGACGCTGTGGCTGATGGGGCTGGGCTCGCTGCTGTTCGTGGTCACGCCCACCTATGCGCAGGCCGGCCTGGCCGCGCCGCTGCTGATCGTGCTGGCGCGGCTGCTGCAGGGCTTTGCGCTGGGCGGCGAGGTCGGGGCCTCCACGGCGCTGCTGATGGAGTACGCCGACGACCATTCCCGCGGCTACTACGGCAGCTGGCAGTTGTTCAGCCAGGGCGTGAGCGTGCTGCTGGGGGCGGTAGTCGGACTGTCGCTGACCAACGGCCTCTCGCCTGATGCCCTGCAAAGCTGGGGCTGGCGCGTGCCGTTCGCCATCGGCATCCTGGTGATCCCGCTCGGTCTCTATATCCGCCGCCACCTGGAAGAAACCGCCGAAGCGCCGGCCGCCTGCGCTCGGGGCCATGAACGCGCCGGCCTGGCTGAAATCTTCCGTGGGCACGGCCGCGTGGTGGTGGCCGGCGTGCTGGTGACGATCGGCGGCACCTCCGCCACCTATATCGTGCTGCACTACATGACCAGCTACGCGGTGACGGTACTGAAGATCCCGCTCGGGCTCAGCATGGCCGCCGGCTGCGTCGCCGCACTGGTGCAGGTGGCCCTGTCTGCGTATGCCGGCAGGCTGTCCGACCGCATCGGCCGCAAGCCCGCCATCCTGTGGTCGCGCGTGGCGATGCTGGTGCTGGTCTACCCCGCCTTCCTGCTGCTCAACGCACGGCCGTCGCTCGGCACGCTGCTGGCCGTGGTCGCGATGCTGGCCCTGCCGCTGGTGCTGAACGTGGTGCCGTCCGTGGTGCTGATCACTGAGTTGTTCCCGCGCCGCATCCGCGCGAGCGGGTTGTCGGTGGTCTATTGCATCGGCGTGCTGGTGTTCGGCGGCTTCGCGCAGCTGATCGCCACCTGGCTGATCGAACTGACCGGCAATGCCGGCGCGCCGGCGCTGTATGTGATCGGCTGCGGGCTGATTTCGCTGGTCGGGCTGGCGATGGTGCCGGAGACGGCGGGCAAGCGGCTGGACTGACTGTGGTGGACTACGCTCCGGACAAGATCCGGCGCGCGCGCTCCAGCACCGGACGGTCCACCATCTTGCCGTCCACCGCCACCGCGGCGCCGTCGGCAGCGGCGGCCGCGGCCAGTACGCGCCCGGCCCAGTGCCGTTCATCGGCCGACGGCGCCAGGCCGTCATGCACGCCGCGGACCTGGCCCGGATGGATCAGCAGCTTGGCGCCAAAGCCGAAGGCCCGGGCGCGGCGCGTTTCCGCGGCAAGTGCAGCGTCATCGCCGATTGCGGTGCAAACGCCATCCACGGGCGCGGGCAAACCGGCCGCGCGGGAATGAAGCACCAGCCGGCTGCGAAAGTAGTGCAACGCTTCGCCGTCGTCCTGCACGTCGAGATCGAACATCAGGTCGATGCTGCCGAACAGCAGCCGGACCACGCCGCCGGCACGCGCCAGCTCGCGCAAGCCGGCAAAGCCGGCGGCGTTCTCGACCAGCGGGAAACAGCGCACACCGGGCAATGCCGCAGCCAGTGCTTGAGCGCCGGCCGGGTCGGCCTTCGGCAGCACGATTTCCGCGACACCCTGTGCGCGGCACCAGGCGAGGTCGTCTTCGTAGTACGCGGTATCGGCCCCGTTGATGCGCACCAGCATGGCGACGCCGGCTGCCGCTGCCCGCTGGCCCAGCGCCGCCCATGGGGCGCCAAGCCCGTCGCGGGCCTGCCCCTTGTCGGCGGGCGCGACCGCATCCTCGAAATCGACAATGACGGCATCGGCGCCGGAGCCGATCGCCTTGGCGATGCGCTCCGGGCGCGAGGCCGGGACAAACAGGTAGCTGCGAGGATTGGCGATCGGCATGGCTGCTCCTTTCAGACCGCGCCGGCCGAGCGCAACGCGGCAATCTGCGCCGCGGTCTGGCCCAGTTCGGCCAGGATGGCATCGGTGCTCGCGCCGAGCGCCGGAATCGGGTCCATGCGTGCCTCGGTCATGCCCGGGGGCAGCAGCGCCGGCACCGGGCCCACCGGCGTGTCGACCTGGCGCCAGCGCTGGCGCGCCGCCAGCTGGGGGTGGTCCCAAACGTCAGCGATGGTATTGACCCGCGCATTGGCAATCCTGGCGGCCTCCAGCCGGTCGACCGCTTCGGTGGCGGTCAGGCCCGAGAAGCTGTCGACGATGCGCGCTCGCAGCGCCGCGCGGTTCTGGTTGCGCAGGCTGTTGCTGGCAAAGTCGGGATGCGTGGCGAGCTCGGGTTCGCCCAGCACCGCCTCGCAGAATACGACCCACTCGCGCTCGTTCTGCAGTCCCAGCATCACGGTCTTGCCATCGCCGGTCGGAAACGGGCCATAGGGATAGATGGTGGCATGTGCCGCTCCCGCGCGCGGCGGCGGCTCGGCGCCATCGAAGGCGTAGTAGAGCGGGAAGCCCATCCACTCCACCATCGATTCCAGCATCGAGATATCGATGCGCTTGCCGCGCCCGGTCTTGCCGCGTTCCAGCAGCGCGGCCAGGATATTGGTATAGGCATACATGCCAGCCGCAATATCGGCCACCGAGGCACCGGCCTTGACGCCGTCGTCCGGCGTGCCGGTCACGGAGACAAAGCCGGACTCGCTCTGGACCAGCAGGTCGTAGGCCTTCTTGTCGCGGTACGGGCCGTCGCTGCCATAGCCCGAGATATCGCACACGATCAGGCGCGGGTACTTTTCGCTCAGGCTGTCGAAGTCCAGGCCCAGGCGCGCGGCCGCGCCGGGCGCGAGGTTCTGCACCAGCACGTCCGCGCGTTCGAGCAGTCCGGCCAGCACGGGGGCGGCCCCGGCGTGCTTGACGTCGAGCGTCAGGCTCTCCTTGGAGCGGTTGGTCCAGACGAAGTGCGAAGACAAGCCGCGCACGCGCGTGTCGTAGGCGCGGGCAAAGTCGCCGCTGCCAGGCCGCTCGATCTTGATGATGCGCGCGCCCAGATCCGCCAGCTGGCGGGTGCAGAACGGGGCCGCGATCGCCTGCTCCAGGGAAACGACGGTGATGCCTTCGAGGGGATGGGGCATGGTGGTATCCGGTTTTGCGCAATGTCCTGACGGCAATCTACCGGACCGGGCCGCACCTGGGAAATACCGATTGCCGAGGGGATCATAAGTAAAATGAATACTTTGGAATTCTCCCGGAGCCTGCCATGGACCTGCGCGCCATGCGCTATTTCATCGCCATCGTCGACCAGGGCAGCCTGACGCGGGCAGCCGAAGTGGTGTGCGTGGCGCAGCCCGCACTCAGCCAGCAGCTGGCGGCACTGGAAAAAGAGCTGGGCGTGCCGCTGGTCCACCGCGGCGCCAAAGGTGTCAAACCCACGGAAGCCGGCCGCACGCTCTATCGCCACGCCCGCAATATCCTGCGGCAGGTGGACATCGCAGGCGCCGAGGCCCGGGTGGCCGGCACGGATGTTACCGGCATGGTTGCCATCGGCCTGCCCACCACGGCGGCAGCGGCATTCGGCATGCCGCTGATCCGCGCGGTGCGCGCCCGCTATCCGCAAATCCGGCTGCAGCTGTTCGAGAGCATGAGCGGTTATATCTCGGAGCTGCTGGACCACAACCGGCTGGACTTCGCCATCCTGTTCCGCGATGTGCCGTCGCGCGCGGTGGAACTGGAGCGGCTGGCAAGCGAATCGCTATACCTGGTCGGGACGCTTCCCGTGACGCGCGGGCGCGCAAAGGCGCAAGCGAAGCCTCGGGCGCTGGCCGGTGCGGAAGGCGCCACGGTCGCGATCAAGGCACTGGGCGAGCTGCCACTCGTGCTGCCAAGCGGCTCGCAGGGCCTGCGTGAAGTGGTCGAGCTTGCCTTCGCGCAGGCCGGCGTGTCGCTGAACGTGGTGGCCGACCTGGATTCGCTGCCCTTCCTGCTGGCGACCGCGCGCGAGGGCCTGGCCTGCACCATCCTGCCCGCGTCGTCGCTGTCCGACGCGGACAGCGAAGTGCCGCGGCACCTGATCGTGCCGGAACTGCGCCGCACGCTGTCGCTGTGCTGGCCACGCGCGCTGCCGCGGACCAGCGCGGCCGAGGCCGTGGCGGAGGTGCTGCGTGAGCTGGTGGCCGAGCGCATTGCGGCGGGCGGGTCGCTCAAGCCGCTCATTCCGCCGCCTGCGGCCGATCAATAAAACTTATGCCCGTAGTCGGCGATTGAATTTCACGCCGGCGCGGCAGTCGGCTAGAGTTGCCACCAGCCTGGGCCGGCATTCACGGCCCCGCAATTCCAGGAGACACCATGCAACGCACCCGCCGCGCCCTGGCAGCCGCCGCTGCCCTGGCCGCCTGCCTGCCGCTGTTCAGCGCCAGGGCCCTCGCCGCCGCCCCCTATCCGACCAGGCCCATCCAGATGATCGTGCCGCAGGCGCCGGGCGGCACCAATGACATCGTCGCGCGCCTGGTCGCCGCGACCCTGTCGCAACGGCTCGGCCAGCAAGTGGTGGTGGAAAACCGCCCGGGCGCCGGCGGCAATATCGGCACCCAGGCAGCGGCCCGCGCCACGCCGGACGGCTACACGCTGCTGATGACCATCAGCAGCACGCAGGCCATCAACCCGTCGCTGTACCGCAGCATCCCGTTCGACCCGGTCAAGGATTTCGAGCCGATCGCCCCGGTGGCAAGCGTGCCGAACGTGCTGGTGGCCAATCCCGCCTTCCCCGCCAAGTCGCTGCCCGAATTGATCGCGATGGCCAAGGCCAGGCCGGACTACTACCGCTATGCCTCCGCCGGCAATGGCACGCTGAACCACCTGCTGGGCGAGATGCTCAACAGCATGGCCGGCATCAAGCTCGAGCACGTGCCCTACAAGGGCGTCGCGCCGGCGCTGAACGATGTGCTGGGCAACCAGGTGCCGCTGGCCTTCGCCAGCCTGCCGTCGGTGCTGGCCCATATCAAGGCGGGCAAGGTGCGCGCGCTCGGCGTCAGCTCCGCCAAGCGCTCGCCGTTCGCGCCGGACATTCCCGCGATCAACGAAACCGTGCCCGGGTATAGCGGCGACCTCTGGGTCGGCCTGTTCGCGGTCAAGAATACGCCGAAGGACGTGACCCAAAAGCTCGGCCAGGCCATGCAGGAAATCCTGGCGGACAAGACCCTGCGCGACAAGCTGGCGGCACAGGGCGCCGAAGTGATGACGGGCACGCCGCAGCAGTTCAGCAAGATGCTGGCGTCCGACATGGACAAGTGGGCCCGCATCGTGAAGGCATCGGGCGCGCAGGTGGACTAAGCGCAAAACGGACACCCAGGCGGCACGCCAGCGGGCATGCCGCCACTCCCGCATCCCCAACCCTATCGGGCAACGAGCGCCGCCAGCTCCAGCACCCACCGGTCGCGAAATTATCGCGACAAGACCCCTTCCAGCAGCTTTCCTCAAGAGGTAGTTCCTGCCTTCGGCTAATCGTCGGGCCAGACAGCCCCACGACGGCGAACCATCAGGGCCATCCCTCTTGGTGTTTCCCCTAACTCAAAATGCCTTGGCGAAGCCTGCGGGAGTGCGCTACATTTGCATCAAATAAATCTTTTATTTGATTATTTATTTGATGCGCGCGATACGTCACGCGCCACCAGGAGACAGCGCCCCCCGATGAGTTTCCAAAACAACTCCTTCTAGCGACGGCGGTGATAGGTCGCGATTTCACGCGTAGCGATCTCGTAGACCTTCTCCAGTTGTTCCAGCTGTCCGGCCGCCCTCAGCGCGCCGGGCTTAGGGCCGAATTCGCCTTGCGCGGTCTCGAGCAGTGTCTCGCGCCGCAAGCGGGCAAATTCGTCGCACACCCTTATGCCTTCGTCAGTGGCGAAGTAGTAAATGCCCGTGCGTGCGCTGCCGTATTTGTCGACCAGTTCGGCCTTGAGCAGCTTGCGCAACTCATATTGCATGTTGGGCACGTCCTGGCGATTGGTCATGTGCAGCAGGTCCTTGATGGTCTTGGGCCGCTCGTGCATCCGGATGATGTGCAGCAGGGTATTTTCCTGCCCGCTCAGCGTAATCCCGGTCACGGCCGCCAGGCATTCGGACTGCCACCGCAGGAACGACTGATAAACCCGCATGACGGCGTATTCGAGGTCGGTGATCTCGACGCTGAAATCATCCGTCGCCAGGTGCCAGCGATGTTGTTCGGCAGTACGGTCGATTTTCGCGGATGGCGTGGAGTTACTCGAGGTCTTGGGCATTGTCAGCTCGACGCACGTTGCGTGCGTGGGTTTTTCAGGGCAGTACGGGCGCCGCATTATCCGCGTGCGGCGCCTGCTAGGGATTCTACTTGGCCGGGAGATACGCATGAGAAAAATTCTGAACACGAAGGACTTTGTACTGGGCACGTTTGCGACCAATTGCTCGGGTGGCATGTCGGTGACCAAGATCGGCGAGCGCTGGGACAACTCGTGGGAAAACAACGCGAAGCTGGCCCGGATGCTGGACGATGCCGGCATCGACTTCATGCTGCCGATCGCGCGCTGGATCGGCTACGGCGGCGAGACCGACTTCCACGGCTCGGTGCTGGAAACGATCACGTGGGCGGCCGGGTTGCTGGCGCAGACCAAGAACCTGACCGTATTCGCCACCATCCACACCGCGGCCAACCACCCGGCGGTGGTGGCCAAGCAGATCGCGACACTGGACCAGATCGGCCAGGGCCGCGCGGGCCTGAACATCGTGGCGGGCTGGAACCGCCCCGAGTACGAAGCCCTGGGCCTGCCGCTGGCCGCCGGCCACGACAAGCGCTACAGCTATGCGCAGGAGTGGTTCGACGTCATCAAGCAGATCTGGGAGCGCGACGACGCCTTCAACTATGACGGCGAGAACTTCCACCTGAAGGGCATCTACGGCCTGCCCAAGCCGTGGCACGGCGAGCGCCCGCCGATCCTGAACGCCGCCGGCTCCGGCGAAGGCCGCGACTTCGCCATCCAGAACGCCAACTTCCTGTTCACGCCGGCGATCGACCTGGCGCGTTCCAAAGTGGAAGTGGCCGAGCTGAAAGCCAAGGCCCGTGCGGCGGACAAGCCGGTGCAAGTGCTGACCTTCTCGCACGTGGTGTGCCGCCCGACCGAGCAGGAAGCGCGCGACTACCTGCGCCACTTTGCGCAGGACAACGCCGACTGGGCTGCGGTGGACAACCTGGTGGCGCTGCAGTTCGCCAACGCGCAGTCGTTCCCGCACGACCTGCTGGCGCTGATCCGCGACCGCATGGCGGCGGGCCACGGCGGCTTCCCGCTGGTGGGCACGCCCGAGCAAGTGGCCGATGGCATCTGCGCGCTGGCCGAAGCCGGCTTCAAGGGCACCACGCTGTCGTTCGTCGACTACGTGAAGGAGTTCCCGTACTTCCGCGACACGGTGCTGCCGATCCTGGAGGCACGCGGCCTGCGCCAGCCCGGAGGGTCGAAAAATGGCGGCCAGTAAGCACGACCGGCTGGCGGCGCTGCAGCAACAGTTCAAGCAGGCAATGCGCGGCTTCGCCGGCGCGGTGACCGTGGTGACGGTGGCCGAAGGCGAAGAGCGCAGCGGCTTCACCGCAACCTCGGTGTCGTCGTTCTCGGCCGAGCCGCCGATGGTGGTGGCGTCGATGAAGGCGAGGAGTTCTTCGGCCGGGCTGCTGCAGAGCACGCGGCGCTTCGGCGTGAACCTGCTGCGCGTGGAGCAGCAGGCGATCGCGCAGCGCTTCACCGGCTTTGGCGGCGAGGCCGGCGCCGCGCGCTACGGCAGCGACGCCTGGACCCAGCTGACCCCAGACGGCGCCCCCGTGCTGGCCGATGCCGTGGTGGCAATGGATTGCGAGGCCGAGGAACTGCTGGAGCGCCACGGGCACATCCTGATCATCGGGCGCGTGCGGGCGGTCCATGTGGCCGAACAGGCCCCGGCGCCACTGCTCTACTGGCAGGGACGGTACACGCGGCTGGCGCACGCTTCGGCCTGATACGGCGTACACAACAAGGAAACCCCATGAGCAACACCGTGCAACAGCTTGCCGCGGACCTTTCCGGCGGCAAGGCAAGGATCATCGACCTGACGCAGACCCTGTCGCCGGACTTCCCCGCGCTGGTGCTACCCCCCGAGTTCGGGCAGGTGTGGGCGTTCAAGATGGAACGCATCAGCCAATATGACGACAAGGGACCGGGCTGGTACTGGAACAACTTCTCCTGCGGCGAGCATACCGGCACGCATTTCGACGCGCCGGTGCACTGGATCTCGGGCAAGGACCACGCCAACAACACCGTGGACACCATCGACCCGGCCAACTTCATCGCCCCCGCGGTAGTGGTCGATGCCAGCGCCGAAGTGGCGGAGAACCCCGACTGGGTGCTGACGGTGGCGCACCTGCAGCGCTGGGAAGCCGACCACAGCCGCATTCCCGCCGGCGCCTGGGTGCTGCTGCGCACCGACTGGAGCAAGAAGACGGATCCGGCGGAGTTCCTGGGGCTGCGCGACGACGGCGCTCACACGCCTGGGCCAACGCAAGAAGCCGTCGAGTGGCTGATCCATGAACGCAATGTCCACGGCTTCGGCGTTGAAACCATCAACACCGATGCCGGCCAGTCCTACGCCTGGCCGCTGCCCTACCCGTGCCACACGCTGATGCACGGCGCGAACAAGTACGGCCTGCAATGCCTGAAGAACCTGGACCAGCTTCCGCCCACCGGCACGCTGATCGTGGCGGCACCGCTGAAGATCCAGAACGGGTCGGGCAGTCCGTTGCGGGTACTGGCGATCGCGGCCACCTGACAGAGCCGCAGACGTCCACAAGAAATGAGAAAGGAAGGGAGACAATGAAGCACCAACGCAGGATCCTGGCCGCCGTGGCGGCCGCCGGCAGCCTCGCCATCGGCGCCGCACAGGCCCAGAGCGCCGTGCAGCTTTATGGCACGATCGACGCCTTTGCCGGCTCCGTGCGCGCCAGTGGCGATGCGCGCAGCACCGCGGTGGTCGACAGTTCCGGCCTGACCACCTCGTACTGGGGCATTGGCGGGCAGGAAGCGCTGGGCAATGGCCTGAACGCCGAGTTCACGCTGGAGAGCTTTTTCCGTACGGACAATGGCAAGGTCGGCCGCTTCGACGGCGATGTCATGTTCGGGCGCAATGCCTTTGTCGGTCTGAATGGCGGCTTCGGTGCGATCAAGCTGGGCCGCAATACCACGCCGTGGTTCGTGTCCATGCTGTTGTTCAATCCGCTGGCGGACTCGGCGGTGTTCTCGCCGATGTTCCTGCACACCTACACCACGCCGCCGGGTTCGCCGGTGGGCAACTCGGTCGCAGGCGACACCGCCTGGGACAATTCGGTGCTGTACCAGAGTCCGGGCTTCGGCGGGCTGCGCTTCAATGCGATCTACGCCACCGGGGAGAGCACCGGCCACCAGGGCAAGCAGAACTACGGCGGCAATGCCACCTATTTCAATGGCAACTTTGGCGCCACGCTGGCGGTGCAGCGCGTGGGGGTCAATGCACCGGAGTTCGCTGCCAGCGGCGCCAGCTACCAGATGGCCTACCTGGCGGGCGTGTCCTACGACTTCAAGGTGGTCAAGCTGTTCGGCCAGTACGCGCAGTCGGACAACAGCTTCAGCACGCTGAGCCGGCAACGCAACCGCACCATGCAGGTGGGCGCCAGCGCCCCGCTGGGACCGGGCTCGCTGATGGCAACGTGGGTGCGTACCTGGCAGGGCGGCAACGAGACGCTGGGCTCGGCCCGCCGCGATACCACCACGCTGGCCTACGACTACCCGTTCTCCAAGCGCACCGACCTTTACGCCGCCTGGCGCTATGACAAGGTGACCGACCTGAATCCGGGCAACACCTTCGGGCTGGGCCTGCGCCACAAGTTCTAGTGGCAGCCTCGGCGCCTCCAGTCGAGGCGCCGACCAGATTTCCTTCGTCGCTCCAAAAAAATATTTCCACAATCATATGTTTATGCCTAAACTATGTGGAACGACAACAAACGCGTGGCGACGATCGCGCGAAACAGGTTCCCTGGCGGCCTCTCCGGTTCCCTATCCGCCACCCATCAGGAGACAGACAATGACCCCAGCTGGCACCATTCAGCCCTGGCACCCCGCTTCTCGCGCGACCTATACCGTACTTTTCGTATGCTTCCTTGCGATTCTCTTTGAAGGCTATGACGTCGGCGTCATGGGAGCGGTATTGCCCGCACTCGCCGACGACCGCAACTGGAACCTGACGCCGCTGGAACTCGGTGCCCTCAGCAGCTATGCCCTGGTCGGCATGTTCTTTGGCGCCTTCCTGATCGGCACGCTGAGCGAGATGATCGGGCGCCGCCGCATGCTGCTGCTCTGTGTTTCCCTGTTCTCGCTGACCATGCTGGGCGCGTCCTATGCGCCGACGCCGGCCATCTTCGGCGTCTTGCGCTTCATCGGCGGGCTCGGCCTTGGTGGCGTCATTCCCGTAGCCGCCGCCTTGACCATCGAGTACTCGCCGCCGCACCGCCGCAGCTTCAACTATGGGCTGATGTACTCGGGGTATTCCGTGGGCATCCTTTGCGCCGCACTCATTGCGATGTGGCTGTTGCCCCGCCTTGGCTGGCGTGGCGTGATTGGCCTGGGTGCCGTGCCGATGGTGTTGATACCCCTGATGGCGTGGATGCTGCCCGAATCGCTGGAGTACCTGGTGGGGCAAGGGCGAATCGATGAAGCGCAGGCATTGGCCGATCGCACCGGTCATGGCCGGCTGCCGTCACAAGTCCGGCCCGCCAGCAGCGCCGCCCGCGCCACCTGGCGCGACGTGATGTCGAGCATGTTCGCCCGCAAGCAGCTGCGCGCGACGGCGTGCTTCTGGATCGCACTGTTCTTCGGCTTGCTGCTGGTTTATGGCCTCAATACGTGGCTGCCGACCATCATGCGCAAGAATGGCTACGACCTCGGCTCCAGCCTTTCCTTCCTGGTTATCTTCAGCCTCGCTTCCGCGGTGGGCGGCCTGTTCCTGGGCAGCGCGGCCGACAAGATGGGTGCGCGTGGCACCGTCGCGGTCTTCTACCTGATCGGCGCTCTCGCCATCGGCGCGCTGATGTTCCGCAACTCCGTTGTCGTCAACTACCTGCTGGTCGCGCTGGCTGGCGTTGGCAGCGTCTCGGCATCCCTGATCCTTACAGGCTATCTGGCCGGCTACTACCCGGCACACGCACGGGCCGCGGCAACAGGATGGGCCCTGAGCTTCGCGCGAATCGGCGCCATGAGCGGCCCGCTCGTCGGCGGTTACGTGGCCGGCTCAGGCCTGAGTTTCGGCTGGAACTTCATCACGTTCTCCATTGCGGGCCTTGTCGCTGCACTGGCTGTGGCGCTGCTGCCATCGACACGGCAACCAGTCGTGGCCCGCGCCGCCCAGCAAAGCAACGCATAAAGCGCCTGAAAAGGGAATTCGGCTTCCACGGAAGCCGTCCACGTGACCTCGAGTTCCGCGCATATATATGATTATGAAAATATTTATGTTCAAACTATATTCATCTCGCCACAACGTGGGCGTCAGGAAGAGAAGCCATGGCTGAGCGTTCGTTTGCCGAAGAAGTCAAGAAGTTGCGCCTGGGTTCCGGCGAGGTATTCAGCGGCGAGGGCATCCTCGCGGTCACCAAGGCGCTGCTGGAGTCCGGCGTCGCCTACGTCGCCGGCTACCAGGGCTCGCCGATCTCGCACCTGATGGACGTGCTGGCCGATGCGCAGGACATCCTTGCCGAGCATGGCATCCGCTTCGAGAACAGCGCGAGTGAAGCCACCGCGGCCGCGTCGCTGGCCGCCTCGGTCAACTACCCGCTGCGCGGCGCGGTCACGTTCAAGGCCACCGTGGGCACCAACGTGGCATCGGACGCGCTGGCCAACCTGGCATCGGGCGGGGTCACCGGCGGCGCGCTGATCATCGTCGGCGAAGACTACGGCGAAGGTTCCTCGATCATGCAGGAGCGCAGCCACGCGTTCGCGATGAAGTCGCAGATGTGGCTGCTCGATCCGCGCCCCAACCTGCCGTGCATCGTGCAGGCGGTGAAGGACGGCTTCGACCTGTCCGAAGCTTCCAATACACCGGTGATGCTCCAGCTGCGCGTGCGCTCGTGCCACGTACACGGCCAGTTCGTCGCCTCCGACAACCGCCGCAGCCGCTTCTCGATCCAGGACGCGCTGGACCACCCCACGCGCGACCTCAGCCGCATCGTGCTGCCCCCGGCGAGCTTCGTGCACGAGCACGAGAAGATCAAGCAGCGCTGGCCCGCCGCCGTGAAGTTCATCGAGGAACGCCAGCTCAATGAGTTCTTCCAGGGCGAGATGGATGACATCGGCATCGCCGTGCAGGGCGGCAGCTACAACACGCTGGTCCGCGCACTGGAGCAGCTCGGCCTGGCCGATGTGTTCGGCGAGTCGAAGATCCCGCTGTACGTGATGAACGTGGCCTACCCGCTGATCGATTCGGAGTGGGAACGCTTCTGCGCGGGCAAGCGCGCCGTGCTGGTGCTGGAAGAAGGCCAGCCCAACTTTATCGAGCAGAACGCCGCCAACATCCTGCGCATGGCCGGCACCACCGCGACGCTGCATGGCAAGGACCTGCTGCCGCTGGCCGGCGAGTACAACACCGCGACCGTGCTCAAGGGCTTGCGCGCCTTCCTGGAGCAGTACGGCAAGCTTGAACCGCTGCCTGAGCCGAAGCCGGCCCGCAAGGTGATCCCGCTGGTTCAGGCGCCGGCCGCCACCGTCGACGCCGTGGCTGCCGAGGTGCTGGAACCGCAGAAGCTGGTCGACGAGAGCGTGCATGCGCGCCCGCCCGGTTTCTGCACCGGCTGCCCGGAGCGCCCGATCTTCACCGCGATGAAGCTGGTCGAGCGCGAGATCGGCGAGCACCACGTCAGCGCCGACATCGGCTGCCACCTGTTCTCGATCCTGCCGCCGTTCAACCTGGGCAACACCACCATGGGCTACGGCCTGGGCGGCGCCAGCGCTGCGGCGCTGAACGCGCCCGGCGGCAAGCGCGCCATCTCCGTGATGGGCGATGGCGGCTTCTGGCACAACGGCCTGACCAGCGGCATCGCCAACGCGGTCTTCAACAAGAGCGATAACCTGACCATCGTGGTCGACAACAGCTACACGTCGGCCACCGGCGGGCAGGACATCCTGTCCTCGACCGCGCTGAACGACACCCGTAGCACCGGCCACGCCATCGAGGACGCGGTCAAGGGCGTGGGCGTCAAGTGGGTACGCACCATCCGCCGCACCTATGACCTGAAGGCGATGAAGGCCACCCTCAAGGAAGCGCTGACCACCGGTGCCAAGGGTCCGAAGGTGCTGATCGCGCAGAGCGAATGCATGCTGAACAAGCAGCGCCGCGAGAAGCCGAAGACGCGCAAGGCGATCGCAGACGGCCAGCGCGTGGTACGCGAGCGCTTTGGCGTGGATTCAGACACCTGCACCGGCGATCACTCGTGCATCCGGCTGTCCGGCTGCCCTTCGCTGACGATCAAGCCCAACCCGGACCCGCTGCGCACCGATCCGGTCGCCTCCGTGCTGGACAGCTGCGTGGGCTGCGGCCTGTGCGGCGAGGTGTCGCACGCTGCGGTCCTTTGCCCGTCGTTCTACCGCGCGCAGATCGTCACCAACCCGACCCGCATCGACAAGCTGCGCCAGCGCCTGCGCGACGCCGTGATCGGCTTCCTGCAGCGCCGCGATGCCGCGCGCCGCACCCGCCTTGCATTCTGAACACCAAGTTTCGAGAGGTTCAATCGTGAACGCACCCAACAACCTCAGCGCCAAGCCGATCAAGGTCGCCATCCTCGCCATGGGCGGCGAAGGCGGCGGCGTGCTGGCCGACTGGATCGTGGATCTGGGCGAGCACAACGGCTATATCGCGCAAACCACGTCGGTGCCCGGCGTGGCACAGCGAACCGGCGCCACCATCTATTACGTCGAGCTGTTCCCGCGCGACCTGGCCGAGCAGGCCGGCCGTCAGCCGGTGCTGGCGCTGATGCCCACCCCTGGCGATGTCGATGTGGTACTCGCCTCCGAGCTGATGGAAGCCGGCCGCGCCGTGCAGCGCGGACTGGTGACGCCGGAGCGCACCACGCTGGTGTCTTCCACCCACCGCGTGTACTCCATTGCCGAGAAATCCGCGATGGGCGATGGCCGCGTCGACAGCAACGAGCTGATCGCCCACGCCGGCAAGGCCGCCAAACGCTTTGTGCGCTTCGACATGGCGCAGGCCGCCGAAGCCAGCGGCAGCGTCATCAGCGCCGTGCTGTTCGGCGCGCTGGCCGGCACCGGCGTGCTGCCGTTCAGCCGCGCGCAGTTCGAAGCCACCATCGAGCGCGGCGGCGTGGGCGTGAAGCCCAGCCTGCGCGCCTTCGGCGCGGCGTTCGCCACGGCCGAGGCCGCCGAGACGCCCGCCGCGGAAGCCGCAAAGCCGCTGGGCGAACTCAAGCCGCAGGATCCCAGGGTTGCGCAGTTGCTGCATCGCGCCCGCGCCGAACAGCCGGCCGAAAACTGGCCCGTCGTGGTCGAAGGCGTGCGCCGCATGATCGACTACCAGGACGTGGCCTATGCCGGCCTGTATCTGGATCGGCTGGCCGCCGTGCGCCAGGCCGTCGGCAAGGACGACAGCGCCCTGCTGCGCGAAACCGCGCGCCACCTGGCGCTGTGGATGTCGTACGAGGACACCATTCGCGTGGCCGACCTCAAGACCCGCGACTCGCGCTTCGCGCGGGTGCGGGGCGAGGTGCGCGCCGGCGACAAGCAATTGCTGGCGATCAACGAGTTCATGCACCCGCGCCTGGAAGAAATCTGCGAGACCTTGCCGGCCGGAATCGGCCGCTGGCTGATGCAGCCGCATTTCGTGCACCGACTGGTGCGCCGCTTCACCACCTCCGGCCGCGTGGTCACCACCAGTTCGTTGCGCGGCTACCTGATGCTGTGGGCGGTGTCGCGCCTGCGCGGCATCCGCCGCAGCACGCTGCGCTATGCGCTGGAAACCGAGCGCATCGAGGGCTGGCTGGCCCAGGTACTGGCCGCCGCGCGCCTCAATCCGGCGCTGGCGCTGGAAGTGGTGCAGTGCCAGCGGCTGGTGAAAGGCTACAGCGACACCCATGTGCGCGGCCTGACCAACTACCAGACCCTGATGAACGCCGTGATGCGGGCCGGCGCCCGCCTGGCCCCGGCCACGCTGCGCGAGTTGCGCGAGGCCGCGCTGGCCGACGAGCACGGCAAGAAGCTGAAGGAAGCCCTCGCCCGCCACGCGCTGGCGTGACCCACACGGGCCAACCCCTAGCAGGAACCGCAGACCATGAGCACTACGCATACCTTCCGGCGCCAGCACAAGATCCATTTCTCGGAATGCGATCCGGCGGGCATCGTCTTCTACCCGCAGTACTTCGTGCTGTTCAACGACCTCATCGAACGCTGGGTCGACTGCCTGTTGCCGGCTGGCTATCACGGCGTGATCGACGCACGCCGGCTGGGCATGCCGACCGTGCACCTGGAGGTGGACTTCAAGGCGATCAGCCGCTTTGGCGACCAGGTCTGGCTCGAGCTGGAAGTGGTGCGGGTCGGCGGCAAGTCGATCACGCTGAACTGGCGCTGCACGGGCGCAGACGGCGAGCTGCGCATGTCGGCCACGCAGACCATCGTGATGACTTCGCTGGACACGCATCTGGCGCTCCCGGTGCCCGATGACCTGCGGGGCGCCATCGAACACGGTCCTGCCCCCGCAGACCAGCCTTATCCCGAAATCACCGTCTGAATGCCGACGGACCCGCAGCGCGGGTTCCAAGGGCTCCGGTAGTAACCTGATTGGAAGCAGCCATGAACATTGTATGTATCGGCGGTGGCCCCGCCGGCCTGTATTTCGGCCTGTTGATGAAACTCCAGGATCCCGCCAACAAGGTCGTGGTGGTCGAGCGCAACCGTCCCTATGACACCTTCGGCTGGGGCGTGGTGTTCTCCGACGCCACCATGGACAACCTGCGCGAGGCCGACCCGGTCTCGGCCGAGACCATCGGCGATGCGTTCAACCGCTGGGACGATGTCGAAGTCCACTTCAAGGGCCGCGCGGTGCGCAGCGGCGGCCACGGCTTTATCGGCATCGGCCGCAAGAAGCTGCTGAACATCCTGCAGGCGCGCTGCGAGGAAGTCGGTGTGGAACTGGTGTTCGAGAACTACGTCGAGGACGACCAGGCCATCGCGCGCAAGTACAACGCCGACCTGGTGCTGGCTTCCGACGGCCTCAACAGCGTGGTGCGCAAGCGCTATGCCGACACCTTCCGCCCCGACATCGACACGCGCAACTGCCGCTTTGTCTGGCTGGGCACGAAGAAGGTGTTCGACGCCTTCAACTTCATCTTCGTGCCGACCGAGCATGGCTGGTTCCAGGCGCATGCCTACCGTTTCGAAGACGGCACCTCGACCTTCATCGTCGAGACCCCGGAAGAAACCTGGAAGGCCGCCGGCATCGACCAGATGAGCCAGGAAGAAGGCATCGCCTACTGCGAGAAGCTGTTCGCCCCGTACCTGGACGGCAACCCGCTGATCAGCAACGCCGGCCACCTGCGCGGCTCGGCGATCTGGATCCAGTTCCCGCGCGTGATCTGCGAGAAGTGGGTGCACTGGAACACCCTGGCCGGCGACAGCGGCGTGGAGAAGAAGGTGCCCGTGGTGCTGATGGGCGATGCCGCCCACACCGCGCACTTCTCGATCGGCTCCGGCACCAAGCTGGCGCTGGAAGATGCCATCGAGCTGGCGCGCACCCTGCGCAACATCGACGGCTCGCTGGAAGATGCGCTGAAGCACTACGAAGCCGTGCGCTCGGTGGAAGTGCTCAAGATCCAGAACGCCGCGCGCAACTCCACCGAATGGTTCGAGAACGTCAAGCGCTATGAAGACCTGGAGCCCGAGCAGTTTGCCTATTCGCTGCTGACCCGCTCGCAGCGCATTTCGCACGAGAACCTGCGTGTGCGCGACAAGACCTGGCTGGAAGGCTACGAATCGTGGCTGGCCGAACGTGCCGGCACGGAGGCCGCCGCCGTACCGCCGCTGCTGACGCCGTACACCGTGCGCGGCGTGGAGTTGAAGAACCGCGTAGTGGTGTCGCCCACCGCCATGTATTCCTGCCAGGACGGCGTGCCGGGCAACTTCCACATGGTGCACCTTGGCAGCCGGGCACTGGGTGGCGCCGGCCTCGTGATGGTGGAAATGACGGCAGTGTCGCCGGACGGCCGCATCACGCCGGGCTGCCCGGGCCTGTGGAGCGACCAGCAGGCGGCGGCGTTTGCCGGCATCGTCGGTTTCGTGCACGAGCACACCAGCGCGCGCATCGGCGTGCAGATTGGCCACGCCGGCCGCCGCGGCTCGACCCAGCTCGGCTGGGAGCAGATGGATCACCCGTTGGCCGAGGGCAACTGGTCGCTGATCGCGGCCTCCGCCCTGCCGTACCTGCCGGGCGTTTCGCAGACACCGCGCGCCATGACCCGCGCAGACATGGACCGCGTACGCGATGACTTTGTCGCCGCCACCCGGCGCGCGGCGGCTGCCGGCTTCGACTGGCTGGAGCTGCAGGCGGGCCATGGCTACCTGCTGTCGGGCTTTATCTCGCCGGTGACCAACCAGCGCACCGACGAATATGGCGGCGCGCTGGAAAGCCGCATGGCCTTCCCGCTGGAAGTGCTGCGCGCGGTGCGTGCGGCATGGCCGCAGGACAAGCCGGTGTCGGTGCGTATTTCTGCCACTGACTGGGTCGAGGGCGGCAACAGCGCCGACGACGCGGTGGCCATGGCACGCCTGTTCAAGGAAGCCGGTGCGGACGTGATCGACTGCTCTTCGGGGGAGGTCAGCCCCGAGCAGAAGCCGGTGTACGGACGCATGTTCCAGACCCCCTTCGCCGATCGCGTGCGCAACGAGGCGGGCGTGCCGACGATCGCCGTCGGCGCCATTACCGAAGCCGACCAGGTCAACGGAATCATCGCGTCGGGCCGTGCCGATCTGTGCGCCATCTCTCGCCCGCATCTGGCCGACCCGTCCTGGTTGCTGCGCGAAACCGCGAAGCTTGGCTACCGCCGCGTCGAATGGCCGAAGCAGTACCTGCTGGCCAAGGACCAGCTTGAGCGCAACCTCGGGCGCGCGGCCGCGGGGGCCTGATGGCTTCCCTATGAACTCACCAGAGAGGAAGACGATGTCGAATACCTCGTATGACACCTACCGCGAAAACGTAGCCGGCCGCGCCGATGTGGAAGACACGCCCGAGCTGGTTTCTTACTACAAGGAGCTCGATGCGCTCAAGACCGGCGCGCTCTGGACCGTGGCCAACAAGATCGAGCCGTGGCAGCCGAAGTCCGAATCGGTGCCGGTGCTGTGGCGCTACCGCGACCTGCGTGACCACGTGCTGCGCTCGGTCGACCTGGTGACGCCGGAGAAAGCCGGCCGCCGCGTGATCTACCTGAACAACCCGGGCCGCCAGGACGTTTCGGCGGCGGTGGGCTGGCTCTACTCGGGCCTGCAGGTGATGCATCCCGGCGAGGCCGCCTCGGCACACGCGCACTCGTCGTCGGCGCTGCGCTTCATCATGGAAGGCAGCGGCGCCTACACCATCGTCGACGGCCACAAGATGACACTGAACGCCAACGACTTCGTGCTCACGCCCAACGGCACCTGGCACGAGCATGGCGTGGCGGCCGAAGGCACCACCTGTATCTGGCAGGACGGGCTGGACATCCCGCTGGTCAATGCGATGGAAGCGGGCTTCTACGCCGTGCACCCGGATCTGCAGCAGGCCGTGACGCACCCGGTCGACGACATGCCGGCGATCTGGGGTGGCAAGGGCCTGCGCCCGCATGAGGGCAACTGGAGCAAGCCGTATTCGCCGCTCTACAAGTACGAATGGGCCCCGACCTACGAGGCGCTGGTGCGCCACAGCAAGGTCACCGACGGCAGCCCGTTCGACGGCGTGCTGATGCACTACGTCAACCCGGTCACCGGCGGCCCGGTGATGCCGACCATCGGCGCCAGCATGCAGCTGCTGCGTCCGGGCGAAGCCACCAAGGCCCACCGCCACACGGGCAGCTTTGTCTACCAGGTAGCCAAGGGCAGTGGCTACTCGGTCATCAACGGCCAGCGCTTCGACTGGACCGAGCGCGACATCTTCTGCGTGCCGTCGTGGGCCTTCCATGAGCACGCAAACGCGTCGGCCAGCGATGACGCCGTGCTGTTCTGCTTCAACGACCTGCCGGTAATGCATTCGCTCGGGCTTCACCGCGAGCAAGCGCTGGCGGAGAACGGCGGGCATCAGGTGGTCCTTTGAACCTCAGCAGTACCTATTTTCCAAATTGTGCAGCCGCACCGATTGCGGCCTTTTCCGGAGTTATCAAACCATGCGTCTCGTAACCTATCGCGCTGAAGTCGCTGCCGCCGCCCGCCTGGGTGCCATCGTCGACGGCAATGTCGTTGACCTCGCCCGCTTCGGCGCCGCCGTCGGCGTGAGCATTCCCTCCACCATGCTCGAGTTCATCGACCTGGGCCCCGAGGCAGTCCGCTCGACCAGCGCGCTGCTGGACGAATACCGCGGCAAGCTGCCGTTCGGCGTGGCCGTGCCGGCCTCGAACGTCAAGCTGCTGGCGCCGATCCCGCGCCCACGCAAGAACATCTGGGGCATCGGCCTGAACTACGTCGAGCACGTCGCCGAATCCAGCCGCAGCCTGGACACCTCGAAGGAACTGCCGAAGGAGCCGGTGATCTTCTCCAAGCCGCCCACCACCGTGATTGGCCCGGGCGACGCGATCGAGCACAACAAGGAAATCACGCAGCAGATGGACTGGGAAGTTGAGCTGGCCGTCATCATCGGCACGCGCGGCAAGGGTGTGAAGGAGGCCGACGCGCTCAACTACGTGTTCGGCTACAGCGTGATGATCGACATCTCGGCGCGCGACTGCCGCCGCGCCGGCCAGTGGATCTACTCCAAGGGCCAGGACACCTATGCCCCGTTCGGCCCGGTCATCGTCACCGCCGACGAAATCGCCGACCCGCACACGCTGGACCTGTCGCTGACCGTCAACGGCGTGACCAAGCAGAGCTCCAACACCCGCCACATGCTGTTCAAGGTGCCGGCGCTGATCGCGGACATCAGCAAGGGCATGGCGCTGGAACCCGGCGACATCATCGCCACCGGCACGCCCGACGGCGTGGGCGCGGGCCGAACCCCGCAGGAGTGGCTGTGGCCGGGCGACACCGTGGTAGCCACGGTGGAAGGCATCGGCGAGCTGCGCCACCCGGTGGTAGCTGTCTAAATCCCGTCATCCCCGCGCAAGCGGGGATGACCGCTGCAAGCGAGGCACACATATGCTCAATCTGCCCAAATTCAAGGCTGCGGCCGTCCAGGCGGCTCCGGTCTTCCTCGATGCCGACGCCACGGTCGACAAGGTCTGCCGCCTGATCAAGGAAGCCGCCGATAACGGTGCGAAGCTGGTCGCCTTTCCGGAAGTGTTCGTGGCCGGCTACCCGTACTGGAGCTGGCTGACCAACCCGGTCGACGCCAGCCCCTGGTTCGAGCGGCTGGTCAAGGCTTCCATCGAGATCCCCGGCCCGGAGATCCGCAAGATCGCGCAGGCGGCGCAGGCCAACCACATCAACGTGATCGTCGGCGTGAACGAACGCAGCCGCACCGGCGTCGGCACCCTCTTCAATACGCTGGTGACCATCAGCGACGAAGGCCGCATCCTGGGCCGCCACCGCAAGCTGGTGCCGACCTGGGCCGAGAAGCTGACCTGGGCCAATGGCGACGCCTCGGCGCTGCGCGTGCACCAGACCAGCGTCGGCCCGCTCGGCTCGCTGGCCTGCGGCGAGAACACCAACACGCTGGCGCGCTTCTCGCTGCTGTCGCAGGGCGAGATGATGCACGTGGCCAGCTATATCGCGCTGCCGGTGGCCCCGGCCGACTACGACATGGCCGAGGCCATCAAGGTGCGCGCCGCCGCCCACTGCTTCGAGGGCAAGGTGTTCACCGCGGTGTCGTGCTCGACCGTGTCGGAGGAGATCATCGAGGCCATGAGCCCGCTGAACCCGAAGGCGCGCGAGCTGCTGTCGCGGCGCAACAGCGCCTTCTCCGGCTTCCTCGGGCCGGACGGCCGCGTCATCGGCGAGCCGCTGATCGACGCGGAAGGCATCGTCTACGCCGACATCGACCTGTCCCGCTGCATCCAGCCGCGCCAGATGCACGACATCACCGGCCACTACAACCGCTTCGACATCTTCGACCTGCGCGTCGACCGCCGCCCGCTGCAGCCCGCCCAGTTCCTGGACGGCGCCAGCCAGGCCTTCGACCTCGACGCCGAGGAAGCGGAACTCAACGCATTCGACCTTTTCGAGAGCAAGTAAATGTCTTTCCTGCTGACGCCCCAGAAGCCGCTGCGCATCGGGCAGATCGTGCCTTCCTCCAACACCACCATGGAGACGGAAATCCCCGCCATGTTGCGCGAGCGCGAGAAGGATTTCGCCGAGCGCTTCACCTTCCACTCCAGCCGCATGCGCATGAAGAAGGTGGTGAAGGAAGAGCTGGAGGCGATGGACCGCGACAGCGACCGCTGCGCCATCGAGCTGTCCGACGCACGCGTGGACGTGCTGGGCTACGCCTGCCTGGTGGCCATCATGAGCATGGGCAAGGGCTATCACCGCGTCTCCGAGGCGCGCCTGACGCAGCGCACCGTCGACAACGGCAACCCTGCGCCGGTGGTGACCAGCGCCGGCGCGCTGGTGGACGGCCTGCACGCCATGGGCGCGAAGCGCGTCTCGGTGGTATGCCCGTACATGAAGCCGCTGACGAAGATGGTGGTCGAGTACATCGAGAGCGAAGGCATCGAGGTCAAGGACTACACCGCGCTGGAGATCCCCGACAACCTGCAGGTCGCCGCGCAGGATCCGGCCGACCTGCTGGAGATCTACAAGCGCATCGACACCACCGGCGTCGACGCCATCGTGCTGTCGGCCTG
Organism: Cupriavidus sp. FW305-46; assembly: GCF_058787075.1. NCBI lineage: Bacteria > Pseudomonadati > Pseudomonadota > Betaproteobacteria > Burkholderiales > Burkholderiaceae > Cupriavidus > Cupriavidus sp. FW305-46. The sequence goes on along the minus strand of NZ_JBYSZI010000034.1, from coordinate 41,150 downwards.
CGTGCAGATGCAGTCGCTGCCGTCGATCCAGAAGGTACAGGACGAATCGGGCATCCCGACGGTGTCGGCGGCGGTGGCCACCACCTGGCAGATGCTGCGCAAGCTGAACCTGCGCGCCGAGGTCGCCGGCTGCGGTGAACTGCTGAGCGGCAAATACTGAGCGCCATCCCACGCTTTGGTCGCCCCTGCCCGTGCAGGGACGACGTTTCGCACACGCACATGGACGACATTCATTTCTACGAGCCCACGCGCGGCCATGGGCTCAGGCACGATCCGCTGGCAGCCATTGTCGGCCCGCGCCCGATCGGCTGGATTTCGACGGTGGACCAGGCCGGGCGCGCCAACCTGGCGCCCTACGCATTCTTCAACGTCTTCAACTACACGCCGCCGGTGGTGGCATTCTCCAGCATCGGCTACAAGGACACCGTGCGCAACGTCGAGAACACCGGCGACTTTGTCTGGAACCTGGTGACGCGCCCGCTGGCCGAGCGCATGAACGCCACCAGCGCGGGCGTGGCGCCGGAAGTCGATGAGTTTGGCCTGGCTGGCCTGACGCCGGTACCGTCGCGGCTGGTGTCGGCGCCGCGCGTGCAGGAGAGCCCGGTATCGTTCGAGTGCCGCGCTACCAAAGTCATGCAACTGAACCGGGCCGACGGCGCCATGCTCGATACCTGGATGGTGCTGGGCGAGGTGGTCGGCGTGCATATCGACCGGGCCTTCCTGCCGGACGGGGTCTATGACACCGCCGCCGCACGCCCGATCCTGCGCGGCGGCGGTCCGGCCGACTACTATGAGGTCAGCAAATCGATGCTGTTCCAGATGTGCCGGCCGGCCTGAGGCGCGGCCCTGCCCTCAGTTGGCAGGGCGGTGCAGGTGGATCAGCAGCTTCAGCGTGGCGCGCAGCTCGTCGGCCTTCTTCTTGCCGAGCGGCGCCAGCACATGGTCCTCGTGGGCCCGGGCCTGTGCGATCAGGGTGGAGGTCAGCTTCTGCCCGCGCGGCGTGATGCGCACCAGCGTGATGCGCCGGTCGGTCTCGTGCGGGATGCGCTTGACGTAACCCTGCGCCTCCATGCGGTCGAGCAGGCGCGTCACCGTGGGCTGCTTGGTCACCGAGATCTGCGCCAGTTCCCCGATGCTGATTGGCTTGCCGCCGGACAGCGTGGACAGGACGCGCCAGTCTGAGATGGTGAAACCATTGGCTTGCACGATCACGTGGAATTCCCCCGAGATCAGCTGGCTGGCCTGGGCCAGCAGGGCCGGGGTGTAGTTGTCGACGAAATCGTCGTCGGCGGTGTCGATGGGCTGGTTCATGCGGTCCGATGGGCGGGAAGCGGCCTCGTCGGCCGCGCGACGGGCAGAACATACCACGGCGGTCAAGGGCGCGCCAACCGCGCCCGGAACACAAAGAGCAAGCCCAGCATCGCCGCTGCCAGTCCGAGTTGCTGCAGTCCGCCAATCCCCACCGCCCCGCGCTCTCGTTCAACCCACTCGAACCGCGGCGCGTTCCGATATTCATCCGTCGACACACCGCGATAGCTCATGATGCGCGGGACGAAGTACGCGCGCCACTGCACTTCGAAGCGGTCCACCCGTGCCATGAAGCTGGCGTACCGCGGCGCGTCGCTGCCCGCCAGCCGGTCGGCGGCAAGCAGCAGCGACAGCGGCGGCGAGAGCCAGGCCCATCGCTCCGCCTGCGTGAAGCGCACCGCACGCGCGTGGTCGAACGCGGACGCGACCGGCCGGATCCGCGCTGCCTGGTCGAGGTAGCGCGGCATGAAGCTGACCGGCCATGCGTGCTGCCGTGCCGTGGCCGGGGCCCACTGTGGATTGGCCTGATACCACTCTTCCACCAGCTCCGACATCCTGGCTTCCGCGCTCTGCTGCGCCGCGCGGATCTGGACGATTGCCGCCAGCCGTGACGGCATCGGCATCGTGCGATCCGCCAGCGCCGCGACCATCGCAGGCGTGCCGAAGGTGGCGATGGCCCACAGGCCAAGCCCGGCCAGCACCGCCGTGGCGCCGGAACCGGGCAGCAGGTTGAGCGCAGCGCTGGCCGCACTCCAGAACGCGATGAACGCCGTCACGCAAAACAGCCATGCGAGATACGCCGACAGCGTTGCCGCGGGGTCCAGCAGGAATGCCAGCGCGGAAGCGAGCACGGCAATCAGCCAGACCGCGCCCGCCCGAACCGCGATGGCGGCGAACAGCACACGCCCGCCGGCCGCACCCTGCGCCATCGACATCCGCCACGTGCCGTGTTCGCGCTCGCCCTGGACCATGCCTGCGCACAGGCACACCAGCAAGAGCGGCGCCAGCAGCGCGATCGCCGTCGCCAGGTCGAAGGTGCCGTAGCGCTGCAACAGCGGGTTGGCCAGCCGCTCCTCGTTGCGCGCGTCGGTGTGGCGGCTCTCGACAGTGACGCGAATCGACGGCGGCAGCAGGTCCAGCACGCTGCTCGCCAGCGCCAACCCGCCACCTGGCCGCAGCTGCGCCACCGGGGCATCCGACCTGGCGAACCGGAATGCCGCCATCGCGGCCTGCTCCGGAGATGCCGGCGATGCCTTGGCCTGGGCAAGGCGCAATGCCGCCTGCCCGTTTGCTTCCAGCTGCTGCAGCTTTTCATGCCATGCGCGCGCACTGAGACCCGATGCCAGCGCGCACGCGCACAGGGCGGCAGCGAACAGCAGCAGCGCCCAACGGGCACTGCCCGCCGCGCAGAAGCGGCGGCATTGCGCGGCAAGCGCCTGCCTGGTCTGTCTTATGGGGCTCATGGCTGTATCCTGCGAAGAGAGAAGAACAGGCCGGCCACGGCCAGCCCGCACCACCAGAACATGATCGCGATCTCCGGCAACGCTGCCCGCAGCGCGAAGAGCGCCGGCGGCATGGTGTAGGCAAAGGGCCGGATTGCGCGCCAAAGCGCAGCGCCGGCGTACCTGGCATCGAACGAAGTCATGCCGCGCGTGTGGCCGGCATCCCATTCATCGATGACCGTGTTGACGCTGCGCCGATAGCGCTCCGCGGCGGCCTCGTAGTCGCGCTGGTGCGAGAGATCCGTTCCTGCCATCTTCATGGCGAAGTTGCGGACCGCCAGCGTGGGGCTCAGCAGCGCGGCGGCGCGCATCACGTTCTCCTGCGCCGCATAGCGCTGCCACAGCGCATCGAAATGCAGCGCATGGACCCGGTCGGCGTAGGCGTCGCGCTCCAGCCGCCGCAGCGGCGCCGCGCCCACGGGCAGGTCCTCGAGGCGCGTGACGCCATAGCGCGACAGCAGCGCCGCGTCATGGCGTTCGGTGCGGGCCGCCAGGCTGCCGTCGCCCGGCAATCCCTCCGTGTAGTCGCGCTGGATCGCCGCCCAGAACGCTTGCGCCGACGGCAGCGGCACGGCATGCCGCGCACCCGCCGCGCCAATGCCCGGGATCACGAAGACAAAGGCCAGCCACAGGCCCACCAGCACGAACAACGCGCTCCTGCCGTCGGCAACCCAGGCCGACACCGCCAGGCCCAGTCCCACCAGGATCGCGGTGTATAGCAGATAGGCGGCACCCAGGCCCGCGGCCCGCCACCAGACCGCACCATCCAGCGTGCCGCCGGCGCTGGCCGCGATGACCGGGGCCAGCGCCACGGCCAGCGCAAACACGGCAAAGCCCGCGCCCAGCGCCAGGAATTTGCCGGCCACGAGCCTGGCCGGCGCCACGCCGGCGCCGTGCATCATGCGCAGTGTGCCGCGCTGCCGCTCGCCGCTGACGGCATCGAAAGTGACGGCGATCACCAGCAGCGGCAACAGCACCGCGAACACGAAGCCGGCGCTCAGGTCGCCGAAGCGGGTGGATGGCAGCGCATCCTGCGCGGGCTCGAAGCGCGCCACATTGCGCCGGTGCGGCTCCAGCCACAGCGCCTGGCCGAAGTAGTCGCCCAGCCCCGGCTCGATCACCGTCAGCGCGGAGGCCGGCCGGAACACGTACAGGCCGAAGTGCGCGCCGCGATGCGGATGCTTGTCACCCTGGTCGTCCCACTGCTGCCGCGTCGCGGCGGCAACCTGCGCCACCTCGCTGGCGACGGCGGCATGCCGCTGCAGCGAGGCCAGGATGGCGACGGCCAATACCGCGGCGCCGATCGCAAGCAGTGCTGCGAAGCGCCCCTCCCTGGCCATCGCCCTGAATTCCTTCACAACCACGGTCCTGATCATGGCGCAACACCCTGCGCGCGCGCATGGGCCAGGTAGGTTGAGGCCAGTGCCTCGTGGCCGACGGTGGCCGCGTCGAACTCGGCCACCAGCACGCCGGCACGCAGGATGCCGATGCGGTCGGCGAGCTGCCTGGCGTTGAACAGGTCATGCGTGGCCATCAGCACCGCCATGCCCGCGTCCGCCGCTTGCCGGACACGGTTTGCCATGTCATCGGCCGCGGCCGGGTCCAGCCCCGAAGTCGGCTCGTCAAGCAGCAGCAATGACGCGGATTTGGCCTGGGCAATGGCCAGGCCCACCTTCTGGCGCATGCCTTTCGAGTATTTCGCTACGCGCCGGCCGTGCGCGTCGCGGGCCAGCCCCGCGCCGTCCAGCAGCGCCGTAGCCTCGGCGCGCGACAGGCCGATGCCGGCAATCGCACAGAAGTAATCCAGGTTTTCCGCGCCGGACAAGTAGGGATACAGCGCGACGTTCTCGGGCAGGTAGGCGACGCGCCGCCTGACCGCAGCCGGATCGGCAACGGGCGACAGTCCGTCGACCAGCACCGTGCCACCGGCCGGCGGGACAAACCCCAGCGTCACATCGATGGTGGTGGTCTTGCCCGCGCCGTTGCCGCCCAGCAAGGCGTAGACGCAGCCCTTCGGCACGGTAATATTCAGGCCGTCCACAACGCGACGCCCGTCGCGATGGACGACCAGGTCACGAATTTCAAGCATGTCGTGTCTCCGTCGAATACGTCAGAAGAAATAGCGTGCCGCCATGCCGGCTTGCCATTTCGGCTGCGGCGCTACCAGCAGCCCCGCTGCGGACCCATACGCGGCCTCGGTCGAGAACCGGTGCGGCTGCAGCACCGCGAACAGCGACAACTGGTATTGCTTCCAGTCGAGCACCGCGCGCAGGTCGAAGCGCGTGTAGGCCGGCATGAAACGCAGCTGGGTCTGCGGCGTTCCCATGTAGTAGGGAATACCGGTAGTCAGATAGGCATCGGCATTGACGGTCAGCTGCGCGCCCTGCAGCCGCTGGCGGTACTCGGCGCCCAGCTTGAGCTGGTGCCGGGGAACCGACAGCCTGGCCCCCGTGTTGGGCAGCGGGTTGTTCGCTTCGGCCTGGATGATCTGCCCGTAGCTGGCGTAGACCGACACCGGGCGGATGGGCCGCCAGCGGGCCTCCAGCTCATATCCCTTGCGCGTCGTGTCGCCGACCGACTTGAACGATCCGTCCGGCTGCCCCACGATCTCGTCCTCATTCAGCGTGTAGTAGGCTGCTGCGGTCACGGTCAGGTTGTTGGCCGGCGTCGCGGTAAAGCCCACGTCGTAGGATTTCACCTTCGACGGCGACACGTCATAGACCGTGCCGCCGGGCGCGCCCAGCGGGCCCGTGGCCCCGCTGCTGCTGATCTGCTCCGCGGCCGGCGAACGGAAGCCCTGCGCGACGTTGGCGAACAGGTCGAGCCGGGGCAGCACCGACCAGACCGCGCCGAGCTTGGGCGTGGTGACGCCCGAGAAGTAGTCGGTGCTCGCTGCCGGCAGCTTGCGGTTGACGATGTCGTAGTCGAACCAGTCGCGCCGCAGGCCCGCGGTCAGCTTGACCGCTTCGACCGGCTTGAACTGCCCCTGCACGAACAGCCCGTAGGTGAGCAGGTCGAGCTGCTGCGCGTTGATATAGTTCGCAGTGGGCACGCCACGCACCCAGATCCGGCGCTGCGCGTCGCCGCGGTCGCGGCGCACTTCCGCGCCGACCATGAGCGCGGCCCGGTCTCCGAACGTGAAATTGTTGGCCAGCCGGCCGCCGAAGATATTCCGGTCATCCGAACCCACGGTGTGCTGCACGCTGCTGGTGGCAATGCCGCGCTCGCGCTCGAAGGCTTCCCCGTACAACGTCGCATACCAGCCGTCCTCGCCATGCGCCGGGGCGCGATTCAGCGCGAACATCGAACGCTTGCCGCTGCCGAAGCCCGGCAGCCCGTATTGCGTGGAGCGCGGGTCCACCTTGCCGGATTGCAGGTCGCTCAGCAGCAGGTAGCCGGCGGCTGTCGATTCGGAGCGATAGTGGTTGAGCCGCAGGCTGTAGACGCCATCGCCGATCCTGGTCGACAGCTTCCAGAAGAAGTTGTCGCGGTCGGTGCTGCCGTCGTACCGGTAGCTATGGGTGCGGTAGATATCGGCCACGAACAGCGACCGGATCGACTCGGACCCGGGCCGCAAGGCATGGCTGCCTGACAGGACCAGTGTTGCGCGCTTGCCGTTGTACCGGTCGAAGCCGATGCCGATACTGGAGGGCACGTCGCCCGACTGCGTGCTGATCGGCACGGCACCCGCCCGGTTCTGGTCGCCATACAACGCGGACACCGGCCCCTTGACGACGTCGATCTGGCCGATCATGTCCGGGGTCAGCCATTCCAGGAATGCAGGCCCATGTCCGGCGCCGGCCTGGCTGGACGGCATGTTCTGCGGCACCCCGTCCACATAGACTGCGGTGTCGGCGCCGTGCGTGCCCTGGGTGGCGAAGCCGCGCATGCGGAAACCGTTGCCCGTGTCGCCCTGGTCGATGTTGTTGGCCACCACCCCAGGTACACGACGGAACATGTTGGAGATGTCCCGGCCGATATTGATGGTGCCCAACTCGTCGGCGGTGACGACCGAGACCGCGGCCGGCAGGCCGGTGCTGTCCGTGGTCACGAGCTTGCGCTTGCCTTGCAGGCTGGTGTCCTGCGTCGCCACCACGCTGACTTCCGGCAGCACCGTATGCTGGCCTTCGGCAAATGCGGCCTGGCTGAAGACGCCCGACGAGAGCGCGAGCAGTGTCCAGGCCAGGGGGCGCGCGGCACCCGTGTTTTCGTTCTTGTTCATGAGGCCTCGCGGCAGCCCGGCGGTATCCGCTATGGGCACCGGGCTTGCCGTACAAAATTCAGACGTGAGGATGCCGCCCGCCTGGCATGACGCAGCGGACGCGCAATCAGATGTAAGGGAAAGGGATGCGGCCGGGGGTTAGCCGGCGGCGCGGGCCAGCGCCGGTGGCGCGCGCAAGGCGGGCGGAGAGAGGAAGCGGGTACGCCATGTCGGCGCGGCGATATCGACCTGCCGTACCCGTGACAGCAGGCGCAGGATGACGCAGAGCAATTGCACCGCGATGGCGGTGCTGATGAAGAGATGCAACCGGGGCGAGCACCACAGGCAATCGCATTCCGTCGTGCCATCGGCAGGCACGCGGTCCGTGTCGGACGTGTCCGGCGTGGCGGCCGTATCGGGGATTGCGCCTGCGCTTGTGTTCGCCACGACAGCCTCCAACTGCGTTCCCGGTACCGCATGCACGTGCGTCACCGCGGCCCACGCCTGCACTAGCAAGAGCAGGAGCACGGCCCAGATGAGACGAACGATGTTCGCATGCTTACGCATTGATGGAGGCGCTGGCTGTGTCGACCGGCGCCATATTAACGCAACTCAATTGCAATTGTAAGTCGATGCCGCGACATATTGCTGCCGCCCGGCACCACCAGCGGCTTGCAGGTCTGCCTGTCCTGCAAGCCGCTAAAGACTGCACCGTTCCCGCCGTTAAGCAAGAGTTGGCCAGCGAAGACATTGGCAAGACAGGCAGCCGGCACGCCGGCGCCTGCACTTCTGGGGTGGAAACGGGGGACAGACATGCAAAACCTGGGGATTCGCATACGCCTGGGCGCGGCGTTTGGCGCCATGTGGTCGCTGATGGCGATCGGGATCGCGGTGGCCTTGCCGCGGATGCAGGATGCGGCCGATGCGCGGCGCCTGCTGATCGCGTTGGGCGTGGGTGGGCTATGCCTGGCGGTGGGCGCGGTCTGGGCGCTGGCGCGCAGCATCGAGGCGCCGTTGTCCGAGGCCGTCTACATTGCCGAAACCGTGGCGGCGGGCGACCTCAGCCAGGAGTTCGACACCGAGCGGGGCGGCGAGTTTGGGCGGCTGCTGGGCGGCCTGGGAGAGATGGAAGACATGCTCACCGACCTGGTGACACGCATCCGAGCTTCCACCGATTCGATCACCGCCGCTTCGCACCAGATTGCCGCGGGCAATACCGACCTGTCGCAGCGCACGGAAGAGCAGGCAGCGGCGCTGGAAGAGACCGCGTCGAGCATGGGCGAGCTGACCTCGATGGTGCAGCAGAACACCGAACGCGCGCGCGCCGCCAACGGGCTGGCGGCAACCGCATCGGGCATCGCCGCGCGCGGTGGCGAAGTGGTGGGCAACGTGGTGCAGACCATGTCGGCGATCAGCGCCAGCTCGCGCAAGGTCACGGACATCATCGAAGTGATCGAAGGTATTGCCTTCCAGACCAATATCCTGGCGCTGAACGCGGCGGTGGAAGCCGCGCGCGCGGGTGAGCAGGGGCGCGGCTTTGCCGTGGTGGCCGGCGAGGTGCGCACGCTGGCGCAGCGCAGTGCTTCGGCGGCGCGGGAGATCAAGCAGCTGATCGACGATTCGGTGCAGCAGGTGGACAGCGGCTCGGCACTGGTGGGCCAGGCCGGCGAGACCATGCAGGAGATCGTTCAGGCAGTGGCCAGCGTGACCGGGCTGCTGGGCGAGATCACTGCGGCCTCTGAGCAGCAGAGTGCCGGGATTGCGCAGGTCAATGAGGCGGTGGCGCAGATGGACACCGTGACGCAGCAGAATGCGGCGCTGGTGGAGCAGGCGGCCAGTGCCTCGCACGAACTGGCGGGCCAGGCCACTGAGCTGCAGCGCGTGGTGGGCGAATTCAAGCTGGATGCGGAACCGGCGTCAGCACAGGCGCCGGGGCATGGCGCATTCAGGCAGGTTGCTGCGTTCGGCTGATGTGGGCAGCGCTGCAGCTGCGGCCATGGCCCGCTGACCGCTTGTTTGCCCCCCTCTCCCGCAAGCGGGAGAGGGGGGCAAACCCGCGGGAGGCAGGAGCCTTCAGCAATTCAAGCCGTCACGCAAGCCGGCAGCACCGCCTGCACCGCCGCCGCAAAGCGCTCGACGATGCGGTCAATATCCTGCGGCGTGCAAATAAACGGCGGTGCGAACAGCACGTGGTCGCCGCGCACGCCGTCGACCGTGCCCCCCATCGGATAGACCAGCAAGCCATTCTGCATCGCGGCGGATTTCAACCGCGCATGCGTCTTCAGCGCCGGATCGAGCGTGGCCTTGCTGTCGCGGTCGGCAACGAACTCCACGCCAACGAACAAGCCGCGTCCACGGACATCACCCAGGTTGGGATGGTCACCCAGCGCCTCGCGCAGCTGTGCGCGCAGTTGCTCGCCGCGGGCCAGCACGTTGGCCAGCAGCTTGTCTTCGGCAATGGTCCGCTGTACCGCCAGTGCCGCGGCGCAGGCAGTCGCATGGCCGATATAGGTGTGGCCATGCTGGAAGAAGCCGCTGCCGCCGACGATGGCGTCGTAGATCCTGCGCGTCGACAGCATCGCGCCGATCGGCTGGTAGCCCGCGCCCAGGCCCTTGGCGATGGTGACGATATCGGGCACCACGCCATCCTCTTCGCACGCGAACAGGTAGCCGGTACGGCCCATGCCTGACATCACCTCATCCAGGATCAGCAGCACACCGTACTTGTCGCACACGGCGCGGATGCGCTTCAGGTAGTCGCCCACCGGCGGCACCGCGCCGGCGGTGGCGCCCACCACGGTTTCGGCGACGAAGGCGGCCACGGTGTCCGGGCCGAGTTCCAGGATCTTCGCTTCCAGCTCGTCGGCCAGGCGCTGTGCGTACTGCGGGTCGGTCTCGCCGGCCTGCTGGTCGCGGTAGGCATAGCACGGCGACACGTGGTGCGCCGGCACCAGCAGCGGCAGGAAGGGCTCGCGCCGCCAGGCGTTGCCGCCGATGGCCAGCGCGCCCAGGGTGTTGCCGTGGTAGCTCTGGCGACGCGCGATGAAGTGGCGGCGGCTGGGCTGCCCTACTTCGACGAAATACTGGCGCGCCAGCTTCAGCGCCGACTCCACCGCTTCGGAACCGCCGGAGACAAAGTAGACATGGTCGAGATCGCCAGGCGCGGCCTGCGCCAGCGTCTCGGCCAGCGTTTCCGACACCTCGGTGGTGAAGAACGAGGTATGCGCGTAGGCGATGGTGTCGAGCTGCGCCTTGATCGCCTCGATCACGCGCGGATGGCCGTGCCCCAGGCACGACACGGCGGCGCCGCCGGAGGCGTCGAGATAGCGCCGGCCTTCGCTGTCGATCAGTTCGATGCCCTGCCCGGCAACGGCAACGGGCAGCTTCTGGCGCGGATTGCGATGGAATACGTGGGTCATGATGATGTGGTGGTGGGGCCGCGCGTCAGCGGGGCAAAGCGGAATCGGTGTCGGCGGGGCAGCGCTCCAGCACGCGGCCGGAAAACGCGGGCAGTGCGCTGCCTTCGCTGTCCGTCTGCGTGGACTGTTCCCAGACCCTGGCGCCGTTGACCCAGACGCCGTGGATGCCGGTGCTCAGTTGCAGCGGGTCTTCAAAGGTGGCACGGTCCTGCACCCGGTCCGCATCGAACAGCACCAGGTCGGCAAACGCGCCCGGCACGATCCGGCCGCGGTCCGCCAGCCCGTATTGCTGCGCAGCCAGGCCGGACATCTTGTGGATTGCGGTTTCCAGCGTCATCAGCTGGTCTTCGCGCACCATGCGCGCCAGGATGCGCGGGAAGGTGCCCCACTGGCGCGGATGCGGGCGCGGATCGAAGGGCAGGCCGTCCGAGCCGAAGATGGTCAGCGGAAACTGCGCAATGCGCTCGACGTCGCGCTCATCCATGATGAAATAGATCGCCGCCGCGGGGCGCAGCTTTGCCAAGAGCGCGTCTTCGTCCAGGCCAAGCTCCTGCATCAGCTCGTGGAAGTCGCGGCCGCCCGCGGGCGGGTAGCCGGTGGACCAAGTGACCATGGTGCGCGTGGACTGGCGCACGCGGTCCAGCCGCAGCATGGTCGAGGTCGCGGGATAGGGATGGCAGTCCAGGCACAGCGGCTGCAGGCGCGCGGCGTCGGCCAGCAGCCCGAGGGTTTCGACCGAGCGGCCATGATTGCGCTTGCCCGCGACCTTGTGGTGGGAAAACACCACCGGGCAGCCAAGCGCGCGGCCAATGCGCAGCGCTTCTTCGATCGACGGCACGATGTCGTCGGTCTCGTCGCGCAGGTGGGTGGAATAGACGCCGCCGTGGGTGCGGACCGGCTCGCTCACGGCGATGATCTCGGCTTCGGTGGCGGCTGCCGCGGGCGGATAGAACGTGCCGGTCGAGACACCGAAGGCGCCCGCCTCCATCGCCAGCCTGACCTCGTCCCGCATCGCAGCGATTTCTTCTGCATTGGCGGCCCGGTCCAGTTCCGGCATCGCGCGCACGCGCAACGTCGAATGCCCGAGCAGCGGCACCACGTTGACATTGGCCGGCGTCGCGCGCAGCGCGTCGAGCCACTGCGCGAAGGTATCGAAGCGGAACAGCGCGGGCGGCCCCAGCAGGTCCAGCGGCTGCGGCGGCGCGCTGCTGACCAGCGGTGCCACGCTGATGCCGCAGTTGCCGGTGACCACGGTGGTGATGCCCTGCGACACCTTGGGCGTCATGTCCCGATGCACCAGCAGGTAGCCGTCGTCGTGCGTGTGGGCATCGATAAAGCCCGGTGCCAGCACGCGGCCGGCTGCGTCCACGGTATGTTCCGCAGTCATGTCAGCGCAGTCGCCCACGGCGACGATGCGGTCGCCCGCGACTGCCACATTGGCCACGCGGCGGGCTGCGCCCGTGCCGTCCACGACCGTGGCGTTGCGGAAGATCAGGTCGGCGCGCCGGGGCGCGGCTGGTTGCGATGCCATCGTCAATCCTTGTCTCGTCGGCGGTGTTATTGCGGCGTGATGCCGGCCTGCCTGACCACGGCCGCCCATTTGTCGGTTTCACGCGCGGCATAGCCGGCCAGCGCCTGCGGCGTGCCGCCGACCGTCTCGGCGCCCAGCGCGGCGAACTTGTCCTTGATGGCCGGATCCGCCAGCGCGCGGTTGAAGGCGCCGTTGAGCTTGCCCACCACCCCGGCGGGCGTGCCTTGCGGCGCGACCAGGCCGCCCCAGGCCACCCCTTCGAAACCCGGCACGCCGGACTCCGCGATGGTGGGCAGCGCCGGCAGCAGCGGCGAGCGCGCCAGGCTGGTCACTGCCAGCGGCTTGAGCTTGCCGGCCTTGATCAGCGGCAGGATGGTCGGCATGTTGTCGATCAGCACATTGACCTGGCCGCCCATCACATCGGTGGCGGCCTGCGGGCTGCCCTTGTAGCCGACGTGCGTCCAGGCCAGCCCCGCCTTGTCCGCGAGCAGCTGGCCGGTCAGGTGGCCGGACGTGCCCTGGCCCGGCGAGGCATAGGTGACCTTGTCCGGGTTGGCCTTGACGTAGGCCACCAGCTCGGCAAAGGTCTTCACCGGCATCTCCGGCCTGACCGCGATCACATTCGGCACCTTGAACAGCAGCACCACCGGCACGAAGGCATCGGGCCGGTACGGCAGCTTGCGGAAGGTGCTCTTGTTGATCGACAGCGTCACGTTGTTGGCATAGCCGAGCGTGTAGCCGTCAGGCGCGGCGCGTTCCAGTTCGGAGATGCCGATCACGCCCGAGGCGCCGGGCTTGTTGTCGATCACGAACGACTGGCCCAGCGACTTGCCGACTTCGGCGCCCAATGCGCGCATCAGCACGTCAGGACTGCCGCCGGCGGCTGACGGCACCACCAGGCGGATCGGGCGCGACGGATAGCTGTCCGCCACTGCCGGGCCAGCCAGGCCCGCGGCGCCCAGCCACAACAGGGTGGCCATGAGCCGTCGCTTTTGCTGCTGCCTTTGCTCTTGCATCTCGATATCCCGTTCAGTACCTGGGTTGGACCCGACTACGCGTTTGCAGTATAGGGGCATGGCCCGAGTCGATGCAACATTTGTTTCTTATGAAGAAAAAATGAAACAAGCGTGATGCGGCGCCGGCACGACAGCCCTTGCCGTAACGGCCCGAACTCCATGAAACAGTCGTTACAGCCATCGGGGCGCCGCGCTGCGGCACAGCCCCTGCGCCTCAAGGAAGCGCGCCGCCGCCAGTGCCTGGCTCTCCAGCCAGGGCGCCGCCACGATCTGGATGCCTGCGGGCAAGCCCTCGCCCGCACAAGGCGCGGCCACCACTGGCAGGCCCGCCAGCGACAACGGGCGCGTCAGGTGCCCGGCATCGGCACGCGGGCGGTAGATGCGGCCGGCGCCGTTGACGGTGTCGGCACCGATCGGCGTGGCCGCATAGGGCGTCGAAGGGGCCAGCAGCAGGTCGACGTCATCGAACAGCGCCAGCAGCCGCTGCCGCCACGCCGACTGGTACTGGCGCGCGGTGTCATACCAGCCGCGCGGCATCGCGAGCCCGGCCAGGATGCGCTGGCGCACGAAGGCGCTGTGGCGGCCGTGGCGCTCGGAGAACCCCATGGCCTGGTGGTTGCGCCCGACTTCGTAAGCGGAGATCACTGAGGCGGCGTCGCGCGCCGAATCGGCGTCGGGCAGGTCGATAGTGCGCACCGCGCCAAAGGCCGAAGCCACGCGCAGCACTGCCGCCTGCACCCAGGGCTCGGCAAAATCAGAGAAGCCGCGGCCGAGCACGCCGACGCGCAGCGTCGCGACACCACGGCCTTGCGGATCAGCAGGCGCGTCCACGCCGAGCATGGCCGCATAGGCCAGCGCGAGGTCACCGGCGCTGCCGGCCATCGGGCCGACCGTATCCAGGCTCTGCGCATACGGCACGCATCCGGCCAGGGACAACCGCCCCGTGGTCGGGCGCAGCCCCCAGATGCCGCAGAACGCTGCCGGGGCGCGGATCGACCCATTGGTATCCGATCCCAGCCCGAACGGGACCACCCCGGCAGCCACCAGCGCCGCGGTGCCGGCCGACGAGCCGCCGGTGATGCGCGACGGATCGAGCGGATTGCGCACCGGACCGCCGATCACGTTCTCGCCGGTGGCGCCGCACGCGTATTCGTCCATCGCCGCCAGCGCAACGGGCACCGCGCCCGCGGCGACCAGCGCCTCGACCGTATCGGCATGGCGCGGTGCCGGCGGCTCCTGCGCGCGTGGCGCGGCGCCGGCCAGCGTGGCGTGGCCGCGCACGTCCAGCAGGTTCTTCACCACGAACGGCACGCCCGCCAGCGGCGGCAGCGGCCGGCCCTGCGCGCGCAGCCGGTCCAGCGCGGCGGCCTGCGCCAGTGCACTGTCCGCCAGCAGCGCCGAGCAGGCATTGAGCGGCGCGGCGGCTTCGGCGCGCTGCAGGGCGTCTTGCACCAGGTCGAGGGCAAGCCGCTCGCCGCTGCGTACCTGCGCGGCCATGGCGGCGGCGATCAGCGTGTCAGCAGCCATGCTGCCCCTCCGCTTGCGCCAGCGCCTGGCGCAGGCCCGCCACCATGGCCGCCATGCCGGCCAGCAGCGCGGCGGCCTGCTCGCAATCCTGAGGTGCCACCGGCACCTGCAGGCTCGCGGCGGCTTGCGCCACCAGGCCGGCGGGAGCGTCGTCGCTTGCTTGTGCCATGGTTGCTTGCGCCATCCCTCAGCTCCGCGATTGCATCAGCTGGCGCGGAATCGCCAGGATCAGCACGGCCGCGGCCAGCATCAGCCCGGCCAGCGCCAGCACGCCCAGCGAGATGCTGCCGGTGCTCTGCTTGATGCCGCCCATCAGCACCGGGCCGATCAGGCCGGCCAGGCTGGCCGCGCTGTTGATCATGGCAATGCCGCCAGCCGCGGCGGTGCCGGCCAGCACGCGGCCCGGCAGGCCCCAGAACATCGACAGCGTGGCCATCAGGCCGGAAATGCCGATAGTCAGGAACACCATCGCCATCACCGTGTTGTGCGGAAACAGCGTGCTCGCCCACATGCCAACGGCGGCCACCAGCAGCGGCAGCGCGGAGTGCAGGCGGCGCTCGCCGGTGCGCTCGGCGTGCGCGGCGTTGACGTTCATCGCCACGCACGCGACCGCATACGGGATCGCCGTCAGCATGGCGATCTCAAGCGGCGACGACATCCCGGTCGACTGGATGATGGTGGGCAGCCAGAACACCAGGCCGTAGTTGCCGATATTGAACAGCAGGCAGATCGCCATCAGCATCCACAGGATCGGCGACTTGAGCGCGGCGATGAAGCGGGTGTTCTTCTTCGCGTTCTCGGTGGTCAGCGTGCGCGTGATGGCGCCCGCTTCGGCCGGCGTGAGCCACGGCGCGGCCTCCGGCGACTCGGGCAGCATGCGCAACAGCAGCAGGCCCAGCACGATGGCCGGCAGCGCCTCGATCAGGAACATCCACTGCCAGCCTTGCAGCCCGTGCAGGTCATGCGTGGCCGACATCAGCGCGCCGGAGATCGGGCCGCCCAGCACCATGCCCAGCGGCATCGCCAGGAACAGGATCGACATGATGCGCGACTGCCGGTCGGCCGGGTACCACTTGTTCAGGTACATCACCGCGGCCGGGAAGAAGCCGGCCTCGGTCACGCCCAGCAGGAAGCGCGCGGCGTAGAACTCCATCGGCGTGGTCACGAACATGGTCGCGGCGGATACCAGCCCCCACAGGATCATGATGGCCGCCATGCTGCGGCGCATGCCGAGCCGGTAGATCAGCAGGCTGCTGGGCACCTGGCACAGCATGTAGCCCCAGAAGAAGATGCCGGCGCCCAGGCCATAGACCACGTCGCTCAGCCCCAGCGCCTGCTGCATCTGCAGCTTGGCGAAGCCGACGTTGACCCGGTCCAGGTAGCTGAAGAAGTAGCACAGCACGATAAACGGCACGATGCGGCGCGTGACCTTGGCGAACGCCGTGGCGGCGGCGTCCGGCAGCAAGGCGGCGTGGCCCGGGGACTGCGGGATGGCTGGCTTGGCCAGGGACATGATGGATCTCCTCCTTGTACAGGCGCGCGGGATCCGGCGCCATGGAGATGCCATCATAGCGGAACATGAAACAAACGTTCCACTAAGGTTTACGCTGAAACAAACGGTTTTATTCCTTCGCGTGATGCAGAAGGCCCGCCCCAATGAAAAAGGGCGGCAATGCATGCCGCCCTGTGGCGCTGTCAGGCTGGTGCGCGTGACTTGTCCGCCGCACGCTTGCGCGAGGCCTTGCCGCCGCCGCTTGCCGGCGGCGCTGCCGGCTCGGTGACATCCTGCGAGGCGCCGACCATGGTCAGGGCGTTGCCGTGCTCGTCCAGCGTGACCTCGCCTTCCTCATGGATGTCGCGATGGCTGCCGTCGGGCAGCTGGATGCGGTAGTCGACACTGTACGGCGCCTTGTCGACGATGGCCGCGCGGATGGCCGCCTGCACGCGGGCGCGGTCTTCCTCGACGATCGACGCCAGGTAGCGCTCCATGGTCACCTTGAACGCCTGCGGGGCCCAGCCGAAGATGCGGTAGGCCTCGTCGGTCCAGGCGCAGTCGTCGGTCTGGATATTCCAGTACCAGCCGCCCAGGTGGGCAATCTCCTGCGCCTTGGCCAGCAGCGCCTCGTTCTGGCGCAGCGCAGCCTCGGCGCGGCGCCGCTCGGTGATGTCCAGGCTGACGCCGATCATCTTGACCGGGCGCTGGTCGAAGTCGCGCACCAGCGTGGCCCGCGACGAGATCCAGCGCGTGGTGTCGCCGTGCACGACGCGGAACTCCCACTCGTGCATCTCCTGCGCGCCCAGCGTGCGCGCCAGCACCTCGCGCAGGCGCGCAACGTCGGCCGGATGCACGCAGGCCCAGAAGTCGTCCATGTTGCGGATATGGCGGCCGAACAGCGTGACGTCGTTGGACGAGTAGGTCAGGCCATCGGTCAGCACGTTCCATTCCCAGGTGACGATGCCCGAGACCTCCTGCGCGAACTTCATGCGCGCCTCGCTCTCCATGATCTCCGCCAGGTGCTTCTGGCGCAGTTCCTTGATGTGCGGGTCAGAGGCGGTGCTGGCCTCCAGGTCGGCGATGGCCTGCTCGCCGTAGCGCAGCCACAGCCAGTTGACGCCCAGGAAGCGCGCCAGCGCGAGCAGCCGCTCGTATTCGATCTCGCCGCCGCGGGTCCACTTGTGCACCGCCGACGGCGATACCGACAGCGCCTCTGCCACCTGCTTGAGCATGATCCTTTTGCCTTCCAGCACCCCCTTCAGGCGCGCGGCAAAAGTGTCTTCCGTCATGGGCATCCCCTCCGCTTTTTTTCAACCGATGGTGAATTGAGTTACTCGAACCTTACACCATCCCAGCAAATCGCGCGAATTGATAGCTACAGACCATCAATCTAGCAGACTTCATCGTTTTTTTGAATTGCGGTACCCCTACGCTCCTCACTAGACTTCACCTCACATCACCAATAGTAATTTAATTAACTATTAGTGAATCGATAAAGCACCGAGACCAACGAGGAGACAACCCCATGCAAGAGACCATCGCCCCCGCCTGCGGCACCACCCCGCCGCTGGCCTATACGCTGCCGGCCCACTACTACACCTCGCAGGAAGTCTTCGAGCAGGAGAAGAAGACCATCTTCGCGCGCAGCTGGGTGTGTGTGATGCACAAGAGCCAGGTGGCCGAGAACAACCAGTACGCCACGGTGAAAGTGGCCGGCGAGAACGTGTTCGTGGTGCGCGGCCGCGACGGCGTGTTGCGCGCGTTCTACAACGTCTGCCCGCACCGCGCCCATGAGCTGTTTGCGGATGGCGCGGGCAAGGCCAAGAACGTCATCACCTGCCCGTACCACGCCTGGTCGTTCGGCCTGGACGGCAAGCTGATCCACGTGCGCAACGCCGAGAACGTGCCGGGCTTCTGCAAGGACAACGCCGGCCTGACGCCGGTGCGCGTGGAAGAGTTCTGCGGCCTGGTCTTCGTCAACCTGGACATGGACGCGAAACCGCTGGCCGAGCTGGCAGGCGGCCTCAACGACGAGATCCGCGCGCGCTGCCCGGACGTCGACAAGCTGGTGCCCGCGCACAAGCTCAGCTACGAGATGAAGGCCAACTGGAAGGTGGTGGTCGACAACTACCTGGAATGCCTGCACTGCCAGACCGCGCACCCGGCGCTGGTCGAGTCGATCAGGATGGAGACCTACAAGCACGAAGTGCGCGGCCTCTACACCAGCCAGGTCGGCCAGACCCGCTCGGGCAGCGACGCCTTCACCTATGACAGCGACGCCCCCAACACCGACTTCGCCGCCTACTGGCTGTGGCCCAACGTGACGCTGAACGTGCTGCCGGGAGATGGCAACTACGGCGTGTTCTACATGTTCCCGGTGGATGCCGACACCACCATCCAGCACTTCGAATTCTACTTCCGCGACAGCACGCCCACGGCCGAGCAGGAGCAACTGATCGAGTACTACAAGAACGTGCTCAAGCCCGAAGACCTGAGCATCGTCGAATCGGTGCAGCGCGGCCTGAAGTCGCGCGGCTACCGCAACGGGCAGGGCCCGCTGCTGGTCACCGACGACAAGACCTCCGCCATCGGCGAGCACGGCGTGCAGCACTTCCAGCAGATGGTGCTCGACGCCCTGGCCGCCTGAAACGAACCACCGAACCGGAACCGCAGCAATGATCCAGACCCAGCTCTATATCGACGGCCAGTGGCAGTCGCCCATCGACCAAGGCACGCGCGCCATCCTGAGCCCCGCCGACGAGTCCGTGATCGCCCAGGCCGCCGAAGCCACCCGCGCCGACGCGCGCCTGGCCATCGCCGCTGCGCGCAAGGCCTTCGACGGCCCGTGGCGCCAGACGACGATCCGTGACCGCGCCAGGCTGCTGAACAAGATCGCCGAACTGATCGACCGCGATGCCGGGAGGCTCGCCCACCTGGAGTCGCTCAACACCGGCAAGACGCTGACCGAGAGCCGGACCGACATGGGCGATATCGCCGCCACCTTCCGCTACTTCGCGGGGCTGGTCGCATCCGAGTCGGGCGCGGTCAACGAAGCCCCGCACCATGTGATCAGCCGCACGCTGCGCGAGCCGGTTGGCGTGTGCGGCCTGATCACGCCGTGGAACTACCCGCTGCTGCAGGCCGCATGGAAGATCGCGCCCGCGCTGGGCGCAGGCAATACCGTGGTGATCAAGCCCAGCAACCTGACGCCGCTGACCACGCACCACTTCACGCAACTGGTGGCCGAGCTGGACCTGCCGCCCGGTGTGTTCAACCTGGTGACCGGCGGCGCCGAAGTCGGCGCCGAGCTGGCCGAGAGCCTGGACGTGGACCTGGTCTCGTTCACCGGCGGCGCCTATGCCGGCGAAAGCATCATGAAGGCCGCCACCGGCAACTTCAAGCGCATCGGCCTGGAGCTGGGCGGCAAGAACCCGAACATCGTCTTTGCCGATGCCGACCTGGACGCAGCGGTGGATTACGCGCTCAATGCCGCGTTCTTCCACGCCGGGCAGGTCTGCTCCGCCGGCTCGCGCCTGATGATCGAGGACAGCATCTATGATGCATTCATCAGCCGGCTGGCCGAGCGCCTGCCGCGCATCGTGATCGGCAACGGCTTCCACGGCGAGACCCAGATGGGCCCGGTGCAGTCGGCGCAACAGCACGAGAAGATCCTGGGCATGGTGCAGGCCGGCATTGCCGAGGGCGCACGGCTGGTTCACGGCGGCAAGCGGCCGGCGGGCGACGTCTTCAAGAAGGGCTACTGGCTGGAACCGACGCTGCTGGCCGACGTGACGGCAGACATGAAGATTGCGAAGGAGGAGATTTTCGGGCCGGTGATCACGGCCGAGCGCTTCCGCTCCGAGGAAGAGGTGCTGCGTGCCGCCAACGACACCCCGTACGGCCTGGCCGGCGCGGTCTGGACCCGCGACCTGGACAAGGCCAACCGGATGTCGCGCGGGCTGCGCTTCGGCACAGTGTGGGTCAACGACTACCACCCGTACTTCCCGGAAGCGCCGTGGGGCGGCTACAAGGCGAGCGGCATCGGCCGCGAGCTGGCCCGCGTCGGCCTGGACGAGTACACCGAACTCAAGCACAGCTATATCAACCTGGCCCCCAAGGCGATGGGCTGGTTTGGCGCCTGAGCGCAGCTGACTTCGCAATCGCGTGCGCGGCAGGCCCGCCCCCGGGCGCCACGCACGGCGTCAAGCAAACAAGGAGATTGCACCATGCAGGCAATCCATGAGTACGACTACATCATCGTCGGCGCGGGCTCGGCCGGCTGCGTGCTGGCCGCGCGGCTGACCGAGGATGCCGATGTCTCGGTGCTGCTGCTGGAAGCCGGCGGCCCCGACTGGCGCCTGGACTGGCGCACCCAGATGCCGGCGGCACTGGCGTATCCGCTGCAGGGCACCACCTACAACTGGGCCTACGTGACCGAGCCCGAGCCGCATATGAACAACCGGCGCATGACGCAGGGCCGCGGCAAGGGGCTGGGCGGTTCGTCGCTGATCAACGGCATGGTCTATATCCGCGGCAACGCGATGGACTACGACGGCTGGGCAGAAAACAAGTCGCTGGAGAACTGGAGCTACGCCGACTGCCTGCCCTACTTCCGCAAGGCCGAGACCTATGACAAGGGCGCCAACGACTACCACGGCGGCAACGGCCCGCTGCACGTGACTACGCCCAAGGCCGATATCAGCCCGCTGTTCCGCGCCTTTATCAAGGCCGGCGAGCAGGCCGGCTATGGCCAGACCGATGACCTGAACGGCTACAAGCAGGAAGGCTTCGGCCCGATGGACCGCACCACCACCGCGCGCGGGCGCCGCTGCAGCACCTCGCTGGCCTATCTGGACCAGGCCAAGGACCGGCCCAACCTGACCGTGCATACGCGCGCGCTGGCGGACCGCATCCTGTTCTCCGGCCAGCGCGCCATCGGCGTCTCGTACATCCAGGGCGACCATGTGCGCGAAGCGCGTGCGCGCCGGGAAGTGATCGTCAGCAACGGCGCGATCGCCTCGCCGCAACTGCTGCTGCGCTCGGGCGTGGGCAATGCGGACGAGCTGCGCGCATTTGGCATCGAGTCGGTGGCAGACCTGAAGGGCGTCGGCGAGAACCTGCAGGACCACCTCGAGATGTACCTGCAGTACGAATGCACCAAGCCCGTATCGCTATACCCGGCGCTGAAGTGGTGGAACAAGCCCGCGATCGGCATCGAATGGTACCTGCGCGGCACCGGCACCGCGGCCTCCAACCACTTCGAGGCGGGCGGCTTTATCCGCAGCAGCGATGACTTTGCCTGGCCCAACCTGCAGTACCACTTCATCCCGCTGGCGATGAACTACGACGGCAGCAACCCGGTGCAGTCGCATGGCTTCCAGTGCCATGTGGGCTCGATGCGCTCGCCCAGCACCGGCTTTGTCAAGCTGGCCAGCCGCGATCCGCGCGTGAAGCCGCGCCTGCTGTTCAACTACATGGCGCACGACGTCGACTGGCGCGAGTTCCGTGCCGCGGTGCGCCTGACGCGCGAGATCATCGGTCAGCAGGCGCTGGACCAGTTCCGCGGCCGCGAGATCAAGCCCGGCATGATGATCCAGAGCGATGCCGAAATCGACGCCTTCGTGCGCGAGCATGCCGAGACCGCGCTGCACCCGTCCTGCACCTGCAAGATGGGCGACGCTTCCGACCCGATGGCGGTGGTCGACAACCAGGGCCGCGTGCACGGGCTGTCGGGCCTGCGCGTGGTCGATGCCTCGATCATGCCGAAGATCATCACCGGCAACCTGAACGCGCCCACCATCATGATGGCCGAGAAGCTGGCCGACGTGATCCGCGGCCGCGCACCGCTGCAACGCTCGACGGCGCCTTACTACAAGGCCGCCACCGCGCGTGGCGGGGCGCAGGCAGACGCGGTGCGGCATCCGCCAGCCACTGCGCGAATGCCGATGCCGATGCCCGCCTGACCAGGCGGCGCGGCGCGCGGGCTTCCCGCCAGAACCCCTGACCGACGCATGTGCTGCCGGGACTTCGGTCCCCGGCGGGCAGCGTGCGTCCGGTCGGCGCGCCGCGCACCCACACCACAAAGCCGGCTACCCAGAACAAACACAGACCGGCTGCAAGGAGGAGACTTCCATGCTGCGCAAATGCTTTGCTTCAAAACGGGCCCTGCAAGGCGCCCTGCCCCTGCTGCTGTGCCAGGCGCTGAGCGCGCAGGCGCAGACCAGTGCCGGGGCCGAAACCACGCTGGCCGTGGCGCCGGTGCCGCAGGTCACGGCAACCGTGCCGCCGGCCGAGGCTGCATCGCCAGCGCCGCTGAGCGCCAACCTGACCCTGACATCGCAATACGTATCGCGCGGCTTCCGCCAGACCTGGGGCAGGCCTGCGGTGCAGGGCGGCATCGACTACGCCCACCCGAGCGGCTTTTCCGCGGGTACGTGGATGTCGAGCATCAGCGACAAGTTCATCGAGGGCGGCACCGTCGAATGGGATCTGTATGCCGGCTACACCGGCACCGTCGGCGATCTCACCTATGCCGGGCAGGTCTACTACTACCTGTACCCGGGCGCGAAACTGCAGTACGCGCAGACCAAGTACAACTACGGCGAGGCCGTCGCGTCGCTGACGTACAAGTGGTTCAACGTCAAGTACTGGCTGACCTATACGCCCGACTACTTCGGCTACAACAGCGCCTCGCTGCTCGCCGGCAATGACCTGCACAGCCGCGGCTCCGGCTACCTGGATATCAACGGCACCTTCGACCTGGGCCATGGCGTCACGCTGCTGCTGCACTACGGCCAGGAGCGCGTGCGCAACTTTGCCGCCTACAACTTCCGCGACGTGCGCGTGGCGCTGTCCAAGGCCTTCGAGGGCGGCTGGACCGTGACCGGCGCCTATACCCGCGGCTGGGGGCGCACCGACGTCTACGACAAGTACACCACCGGGGCGCTGGATTCGTCCGGCAACCCGTCCGTTTCCAACCCGCTGAAAAGCACGTTCCTGGTCTCGGTGACCAAGACGTTCTGACGGCAATCTTCAACCGCTGTTTTACCGCTTCCTACCACCATGGCCTCCCTGGGTCTTACCGACGCGACCGGCCTTGTCGGCGTTGCCGCCTACGTTGCCGCGCATTTTGCCGTGCAGGTCCTGCACAAATCCCCGACCGGCAGGCTGGCCGTCGTCCTCAACGTGATCGGGCCGAGCTGCATCCTGATCTCGCTGACCGGCGCCTTCAACCTGGCGTCGTTCCTGACCCAGTGCTTCTGGCTGGGGCTGACGCTGCTGGGCTGGTGGCGCAACCGGCGGGCGGGGCATGCGGTGGTGGAAACGCTGGGCGGACCGCGCCCGGGACAGCCCGTGCAGCAGTAACGAAGAGGCGGCCAGGGCGCTTGGCAACGACGATACAAAACTTCCGTTGCCTTGGCTCCCAGCCGTTTCTATACTCACCCCGAAGCACCATTGGTAATCTAATTAACCTATGGTGAATCGACAAGAAACCCGAATGCCTGAGACCCGTAACGGGCCGCATGGCAACCCCGGGATGACAACAGGAGACAAGGATGAGAAACGCCCCCAGAATCCCCGCCAGACATTCCCGACCGTCGTAACCCCGGCAGGCAGTACCGCAACGTACCCACCCAGACCGCAGACGGCAGACCGTGACGGAGCGCAGCTCCAGATAAACGGCAACCCGGGAAGCAAGGAGACATCGTGTATTCACAGAAAGACGTGCTGTCGATCGGCGCGCAGGCGCCGATCGCCCCCGCCCAACCGCAGCAGCAAACCCAATCGCATGAACTGCAGCGCACCCTGACCTGGAAGGATGCCTTCTGGGTCACCAGCGGCGTGCCCGCGGGCGTGCTCTTCACCATCGGCGGCGTGTCCGCCACCATCGGCAACCCGGCCTGGGTGATCTGGATCCTCGCCATCCTGGTCGGCTTTGCGCAGTGCTTCGTCTATGCCGAGATCTCGGGCCTGTATCCGCACAAGTCCGGCGGCGCCTCGGTGTATGGCGCGCTCGGCTGGGTGCGCTACAGCAAGTTTGTCGCACCGGTCTCGGTGTGGTGCAACTGGGTGGCCTGGTCGCCGATGCTGGCGCTGGGCACCAGCCTCGCCGCCGGCTACATGCTGAGCGCGCTGTTCCCGCCCGATTCGGTCATCAACACCTGGCAACTGACGCTGGTGGACCTGGGCTTTGTCAGCAAGGGCCTGACGCTGCGGGTGAACTCCACCTTCATCCTGGCCACCGCCTTCCTGCTGGTCACCTTCAAGCTGCAGCACAGCGGCGCTTCCGCCGCGGCCACCACGCAGCGGATCCTGGGCATTGCCTCGCTGACGCCGCTGGTGCTGATCGCGCTGGTGCCGATGTTCACCGGCGACATGCCGTCCACCAACTTCCTGCCGCTGCTGCCGCTGACCCATGACGCCGCAGGCGCCCCGGTGCTGGGCGGCTGGAACGCCGCCGGCATCAGCACCGCCATGGGCGCGATGTTCCTGGCGTGCTGGTCGACCTTCGGCTTCGAGACCGCGGTCTGCTACACGCGCGAGTTCAAGGATCCGCAGAAGGACACCTTCAAGGCGATCTTCTGGTCCGGCGTGCTGTGCCTGTTCATGTTCATCGCGGTGCCGATCGCCTTCCAGGGCTCGCTGGGCCTGTCGGGCATGCTGGAACCGGCCATCGTCGACGGCTCCGGCGTGGGCGCGGCCATGGCCAGGTTCGTCGGCGGCGGCGCGGTGGTGTTCAACGTGATCGTGGTGATGCTGGTGCTGGCGATCCTGCTGATCGTGATGACCTCGATGATGGGTTCGTCGCGCACGCTGTACCAGGCCTCGGTCGACGGCTGGCTGCCGCGCTACCTCTCGCACGTGAACGAGCACGGCTCGCCCACGCGCGCGATGTGGACTGATCTGGTGTTCAACCTGTTCCTGCTGCTGATGTCGAACTACATGGCGGTGCTGTCGATCAGCAACGTCTGCTACATGATCTTCGTGTTCCTGAACCTGCAGTCGGGCTGGATCCACCGCATGGACCGCCCGGACTGGGCCCGCCCGTACAAGTGCAAGAACTGGCTGCTGGCACTGGGCGCGTTCTTCGGCTTCTTCGACCTGGCCTTCGTCGGCGCCGGCGCCAACTTCCAGGGCGAGCACACGCTGCGCAACGGCCTGATCGCCGCGCTGCTGATCGTGCCGGTGTTCGTGTACCGCCACTACATCCAGGACAAGGGCCGCTTCCCCGAGTCGATGCGCCGCGACATGGAGCTGCCCAATGCGCGCGCCGGCGTACTGCCCTACGTGGCGCTGGTCGTCGGCGGGCTGGTGGTGTGGATCGCTGCCAAGCTGACGGTGATCACCTGACGGCTCCGGCAGGCCGGCCCGATGCCGGCCAGCCCCCCTTTCCCGATTTCCCTGCTTTTCCTGAATTCCGAGGTACCGCCATGACTGACACGCTCCGCGTGCGCGTCGGCCGCGTCGAGCCGCTGGCCGCCGGCATCAAGCGCTTCACCCTGCAACCCTGCGACGGCGGCGCGCTGCCCGCCTTCGACAGCGGCAGCCACGTGGTCGTCCATATGGACGGCGGCCGGCTGCGCAATGCCTATTCGCTGACCAGCACGCTGGGCGAGCCCGGCCACTACCAGATCGCGGTGCGGCTGGAAGAGGCTTCGCGCGGCGGCTCGCGCTATATGCACGAGCAGGTCAGCGAAGGCGACGAACTGCATATCGGCGCGCCTGGCAACCTGTTCAGCCTGGACCACGGCGCCGGCCGCCACCTGCTGATCGCCGGCGGCATCGGCATCACGCCGTTCATGACGCATATCCAGGCGCTGGCCGCGCGCGGCGCGGTGTTCGAACTGCACTACTGCTTCCGCAACGCCCGTTCCGCCGCCTTCCTGGACGTGCTACCCGCCACGCTGCAGCCCGGCCAGCTTCACCTGTACGAGAGCGACAGCGGCACCATGCTCGACCTCGCCGCGCTGATCGCCGCGCAGCCTGCCGACACGCACGTCTATGTCTGCGGCCCGGCGCCGCTGAACGACGCCGTGGTCAACGCCGCGCGCGCCGCGGGCTGGGACGCGGGCCGCATCCACTTCGAGCAGTTCCGCAACGAGGTCGACGCCACCGGCGGCGCCTTCGAGGCCGTGCTGCAGAAAAGCGGGCTGACGTTGCAGGTCGGCGCCGACGAACCGCTGCTGCGCGCCATCGAGAAGGCGGGCATCAAGGTGGACTGCATGTGCCGCGAAGGCATCTGCGGCTCCTGCGAAACCACCATCCTGGAAGGGCAGGCCGATCACCGCGACCAGTACCTGTCGGATGCCGAAAAAGCCGCGCAGAAGACGATGATGCTGTGCGTGTCGCGCTGCAAGGGCCAGCGGCTGGTGCTGGATCTCTGACCATACTGAGGTCATTCGCAACCTTTTGGTTGCGTTTCCCCACCCGGTCTCCTAACATGCAACCACAACGTTGCCTATTCATCCCTGAACAAGGAGACCGGACATGGCTTCATCCACCGACCGCATCGAGCGCAGCATCCTGCTGGCCGCCCCCATCGAACGCGTCTGGCACGCACTGGCCGACGCCGACACCTTCGGCAGCTGGTTTGGCGTGAAATTCGACGGCGTGACCTTCGCCCCAGGCCAGCGTGCCGTGGGCAGCATCACCTATCCCGGCTATGAATACCTGAAGTTCGACGTAGAGGTCGAGCGCATGGAACCACCGAGGCTGCTGTCCTGGCGCTGGCATCCGGCGCCAATGGAGCGCGGCCGCGACTATTCGGCCGAACCGCCCACGCTGGTGGTGTTCGAGTTGAAGGAAGCCGAAGGCGGCACGCTGCTGACCGTGGTCGAATCCGGCTTCGACCAGATCCCGCCCGAACGCCGCATGGAAGCTTTCCGCATGAACAGCGGCGGCTGGGACGGGCAGATGGAAAACATCCGCAAGCATGTCAGCGGCGCAGCCTGAAACCCCGCCCGCGCTCGAAGCGCGCGATGCTGCGACCGTCTTCGCCGCGCTTGGCGACGAAACCCGGCTGCGGCTGGTGGCAGCGCTGTGCGCGGGCGGCGCGATGTCGATCGCGCAGCTGACCGCGGGCAGCGCCATGACGCGCCAGGCGGTCACCAAGCACCTGCAGGTGCTGGCGCAGGCCGGGCTGGTGCGCGACAGCCGCGCCGGCCGCGAGCGCCTGTGGCAGCTCGAGCCCGGCCAGGTCGAAGCCGCGCGCCGGTCGCTGGAAGCGATCGGGCGGCAATGGGATTTCGCGCTGGCGAAGCTGAAGCTGGCGGTGGAGACCAGTCACTAGCCGCCCAGGTGGTTTTCACCCTTGCTCGCGGGCAATGGACACCCTTTCACTCGCCGCTATACTGGGAGCCCCTCCCATCACAGCGAGAGGAAGCGCGCAGTGGCTGACCACGACCTGTCCAGGCTGAAAATCGACCGGAGCGCCGCCGCGGCCGGCGCCGGCATCCGCCCCCGGCGCAGGTGGCTGCGCTACGCAGTGATCGCGCTGGCCGTGCTGGCCCTGGCCGGCATCGCCATGAAGCTGGCCGGGCCGCAGGCGGTGCAGACCGCCACCGTCACCTCCGCCTATCCCACGCAGAATTTCACCGTGCTCAATGCCACCGGCTATGTCGTGCCGCAGCGCAAGGCGGCGGTCGCGTCCAAGGCGCAGGGCCGGCTGGAATGGCTGGGCGTGCTGGAGGGCTCGCACGTGAAGAAGGACGAGATCATCGCGCGGCTGGAGAGCAAGGACGTCGCCGCCTCGTTCGCGCAGGCCCAGGCACAGGTCCAGGTGGCGCAGGCCAACCTGGCGCTGCAGCAGGCCGAGCTGAAGGACGCCGAGGTGAACCTGCGCCGCTCGAAGATCCTGATCGTGCCGAACGCCATCTCGCGCACCCAGTACGACGCCGACGTGGCGCGCTTTGACAAGGCGCGGGCCTCGGTCAACAGTTCGCGCGCGTCGATCGCCTCGGCCCAGGCCAATGCCCGCGCGGCCGAGGTCGCGGTGGAGCAGACCGTGGTGCGCGCGCCCTTCGATGGCGTGGTGCTGGTCAAGCATGCCAACGTGGGCGACAACATCACGCCCTTCTCTGCCGCCGCCGACACCAAGGGCGCGATCGTGACCATCGCCGACATGGAGACGCTGGAGGTGGAAGCCGATGTCGCCGAATCCAATATCGGCAAGATCCGCGCCAACCAGCCGTGCGAGCTGCTGCTGGATGCGCTGCCGGGATTGCGGCTGGCGGGGCAGGTGTCGCGCATCGTGCCGACGGTGGACCGCTCCAAGGCCACTGTGCTGGTCAAGGTGCGCTTTGTCGACCGCGATGCGCGCGTGCTGCCGGACATGAGCGCCAAGATCGCCTTCCTGTCGCGCGCCGCCTCGGCGCAGGACCGCCAGCCGGTGGTGGCGGTGCAGCCCGCCGCCGTGGTCACGCGCCAGGGCCGGGAGCTGGCCTATGTGGTGAAGGACGGCCGTGCGCATGAGGTGCAGGTCAAGACCGGCGACAAGCTGGGCGAACTGGTAGCCGTGCAGGGCGTCAAGCCGGGCGACGTGCTGGTGCTGTCGCCGGCCGACAATCTCGGCGACGGCGACCGCGTCACCGTGGCCAAGCCGTAGAGAGGACAGCATGAGCGCAGCACCGCTGGTGCAGATCAGCCACGTCGCCAAGTCCTACCGGCGCGGCGTGCAGACCGTGCCGGTGCTGACCGATATTTCGCTCGATATCGGCGCAGGCGAATTTGTTGCGCTGATGGGACCGTCGGGCTCGGGCAAGAGCACGCTGCTGAACCTGATCGCCGGCATCGACCGGCCCGACAGCGGCACGCTGCACGTGGCGGGGCTGGACATCACGCGGCTGCCGGAAGCCGAGCTGGCCGACTGGCGCGCCGCCAATGTCGGCTTTATCTTCCAGTTCTACAACCTGATGCCGGTGCTGACCGCGTTCGAGAACGTGGAGCTGCCGCTGATGCTGACCAGCCTGCCGCGTGCGGAGCGTCGTGCGCGCGTGGAACTGGTGCTGGACATGGTCAACCTGGCCGACCGCATGCGCCACTACCCGTCGGAGCTGTCGGGCGGCCAGCAGCAGCGCGTGGCGATTGCACGCGCGCTGATCACCGACCCGGCCCTGATCGTCGCCGACGAGCCCACCGGCGACCTCGACCGCACCTCCGCCGCCGAGATCCTGGCGATGATGCAGCGGCTCAATGCCGATGCCGGCAAGACCATCATCATGGTCACGCACGATGCGCACGCCGCGGCCGCGGCGGGGTCGCTGGTGCACTTGGAGAAGGGAGAGTTGATCCGTGGCGAGATTGCCTAAGTCGTCATGTACGCACTCAAGCTGATCACCCGCAACGCATTGCGCCACAAGCTGCGCACCGCGCTGACGGTGTTCGGTCTGGTGATCGCGGTACTGGCGTTCGGGCTGCTGCAGACCGTGATCGACGCCTGGTATGCGGGCGCATCGGCGGCTTCCAGCGCGCGCCTGGTCACGCGCAATGCGATCTCGCTGGTGTTTCCGCTGCCGCTGAGCTACGAAAGCCGCATCAAGGGCGTCGACGGCGTGAGCTCGGTGGCGCGCTCCAACTGGTTCGGCGGCGTCTACCGCGATCCCAAGAACTTCTTCGCGCAGTTCGCGGTATCCGACAACTACCTCGACCTCTATCCGGAATTCATCGTGCCCGACCAGCAGCGCGCCGACTACCAGCGCGACCGCAAGGGCGCGCTGGTCGGGCGCCAGCTGGCCGACCAGTTCGGCTTCAAGCTTGGCGACGTGGTCCCGATCAAGGGCACCATCTACCCCGGCACCTGGGAGTTCGTGGTGCGCGGCATCATGGAAGGGCGCGACGAGAGCACCATCACGCGCCAGATGGTGTTCCACTGGGAATACCTGAACGAGACCGTGCGCAAGCGCACCCCGCGCCAGGCCGACCAGGTCGGCGTTTTTGTGCTGGGCGTGGACAACCCCGACAACACCGCCGCGATCTCGCGCAATGTCGATGCGGTGTTCCGCAATTCACTGGCGGAGACGCTGACCGAGACCGAGCAGGCCTTCCAGCTGGGCTTTGTCGCCATGTCCAACCAGATCATCGCGGCGATCCGCGTGGTGTCCTATGTGGTGATCGTGATCATCATGGCGGTGATGGCCAACGCCATGGCGATGAGCGCACGCGAGCGCACCGTGGAATACGCCACACTCAAGGCGCTGGGCTTCGGCCCCGGCTTCCTGGCGCTGCTGGTGTTCGGCGAGTCGCTGGCGATCTGCGTGGCCGGCGGCGCGCTCGGCATGCTGGCGACACCGCCGGTGGCAAGCGCCTTCAAGCAGGCCGTGGGCGGCGTGTTCCCGGTCTTCACCGTGTCGCCCCAGACCATGCAGCTGCAGGCGGCCTGCGCGCTGGCGGTGGGCGTTTTTGCCGGCATCGTGCCGGCGGTGCAGGCTGCGCGCGTGCGTATCGTCGAGGGCCTGCGGGCCATCGGCTAGCGCGCGGAGACTGACGTGGCGATCCCGCTGACCTATATCGCGCGCAACCTGTGGGCCAGGCGCCTGACCACCGCGCTGACCGCGGGCGGGCTGGCGCTGGTGGTCTTTGTCTTTGCCACCATGCTGATGCTGGACGCCGGCCTGAAGAAGACCCTGGTCACCACCGGCGAGCAGAACAACGTGGTGCTGATCCGCAAGGGCGCCGAGACCGAGATCCAGAGCTCGGTCAACCGCGACCAGGCCAGCATCATGGAGATGCACCCGGCCGTGGCCATGAGCGGCGCGGGCCGGCCGCTGGCCTCGCGCGAGGCGGTGGTGCTGATCTCGCTCACCAAGACCAGCACCGGGCAGCCGTCCAACGTGGTGATCCGCGGCATCTCGCCGCCGGGCATGGACCTGCGCCCGCAGGTGCGGCTGGTGGCCGGACGCATGTTCCGGCCGGGCTCGTCCGAGATCATCGTCGGCAGCAGCATCGCCGGCGGCTTTGCCGGGGTGCAGATCGGCGAGCACCTGCGCTTTGCCCAGCGCGACTGGACCGTGGCCGGCCACTTCGACGCCGGCGGCAGCGGCTTCGACTCCGAGATCTGGGGCGACGTGGACCAGCTGATGCAGTCGTTCCGGCGCAATGCGTATTCGTCGATGGTGGTGCGTCTGGCGGATTCGGCGCTGTTCGACCGCTTTCGCGCCGAGATCGACGTCGACCCGCGGCTGGCCGACGAGGCCAAGCGCGAGCAGGCCTTCTACAGCGACCAGTCCAAGGCGCTGTCCAGCTTTATCAATATCCTGGGCTTCACGCTGTCCACCATCTTTTCGGTCGCGGCGATGATCGGCGCCATGATCACCATGTACGCCTCGGTGGCCAACCGCGTGGCGGAGATCGGCACGCTGCGCGCGCTGGGTTTCAAGCGCGTCAACGTGCTGACCGCCTTCCTGATCGAAGCCGCGCTGCTGGGGCTGGTGGGCGGCATCGCGGGCCTCGCATGCGCCGCGCTGATGCAGTTCGCGTCGTTCTCGACCACCAACTTCCAGACCTTCGCGGACCTCTCGTTCCGCTTCATCCTGACCCCGGCCATCGCGCTGCAGACGCTGGCGTTCTCGATGGTGATGGGGCTGGCGGGCGGATTCCTGCCGGCGGTGCGGGCGGCGCGGATGAATATCGTGGACGCGTTGCGGGCGCGCTGAGCGAGGGTTTGCTCCCCTCTCCCGCAAGCGGGAGAGGGGGCACGGCATCGGCATTCACGGCCCGGTAGTCGCTGCGCCCCACCCCCATCCTTTCCTTGCCTTATTCCACCCGCGCGTCTACAACCCGTAGTGATGCATGCTCCCCGTCAGGCATTGCCGGCGGCCAGTGCACCCCCGGCACGGCCAGCGGCGCCCGATGGCAAGGTACCCCCGCAACCCTCTCCGCCAGGACGCGCCCGATGAACCTCGACCTGCTGGGCTCGCTGCTGACTGCCGTCGTGGTGCTGCTGATCGGCACGCTGGTCAACCGCAGCGTCGGCGTGCTGTCGCGCTACAACATTCCCGACCCTGTCACCGGCGGCCTGCTGTTCGCGATCATCGCCTCGGTGGCGCTGGCGGCAGCGAACTTCCGCGTGGTGATCGATCCCGGCATGAAGCCGGTGCTGCTGCTGATGTTCTTCGGCGGCGTCGGGCTCTGCGCCGACCTGCGCATGCTCAAGCGCGGCGGCAAGGCACTGGTGATCTTCCTGATCATCCTGCTGCCCTATATCCTGGTGCAGAACGTGGTGGGCGTGGCCATGGCCAGGACGCTGGACCTGCATCCCATCTTCGGGCTGGTGAGCGGATCGATCACGCTGGTGGGCGGCCACGGCACCGGCGCCGCCTATGCCGAGCGCTTTGCCGAAGTCAACAACCTGCAGGCGGTGATGGACCTGTCGATGACGGTGGCCACCATCGGCCTGATCGTGGGCGGCATCATCGGCGGCCCGGTGGCGCAGTACCTGATCTCGCGCTACAAGCTGCGCTCGACCGCGCGCGAGGCCGGCGACACCGAGGAAGAAGCCGCCGCGGTTTCGCCCATCACCACCGTGGGCGCGCTGGCCTCGCTCGCCGGCATCCTGGCCGCGGTGATCGGCGGGCGCTGGATCGCCGCGCAGATGCCCACCGGCGCCATCACCATCCCCGGTTTCCTGTGGTGCATGATGCTCGGCATCGCCATCCGCAACCTGCTGCCCTTTGCCGGCGTGCGCTTTGACGACCGCGCCACCGACCTGATCACCAATATCTGCCTGTCGCTGTTCCTGGTGATGACCATGATGGCGCTGGACCTGGCCGAAGTGGCGCTGTCCGCCGGACCCTTCCTGCTGATCATCGCCATGCAGGTGGTCTTCATCATCCTGTATGTGGTGCTGGTGTGCTTCCGCTTCATGGGGCGCGACTACGAGGCCGCGGTCACCTCGGCCGCCTTTATCGGCTTCAACATGGGGTCGACCGCCACCGCCATGGCCAATATGCGCGCCATCACGTCCCGCTACGGGCCGGCACCCACCAGCTATTTGATCACGCCGCTGGCAGGCGCGTTCTTCGTCGACCTGATGAACGCCTTCGTGCTGACCATGCTGCTGGCGTTGCCGCTGATCGGAGGCTGACATGCGCCGCGCCCTCTTCACCCTCCTCATCGCCTTGCTGGCCAGCGCCTGGCTGGCAGGCTGCGGCGGCGGCCCGCCCGCCGACGGCATCCGCGCCGGCATCAACGAGCGGCTGGCGCAGGCGCTGCCGCCGGGCACGGTGGAACTGGCCGGCCTGGACCGGCGCGGCTCGCAGGCAGACACCAAGGCCCCGGCCGGTGAAACCCGCCGCGTGGTGTACTTCGATGCGGAACTGAAACTGCTGCGCGACTACGACTTCGGCGCCTGGGACTCGCCCGGCGTGGCCGGGCTGGTGTCGGCGCTGGGCGCGGGCCCGCGCGGCATCACCGGCATCACCAGCGGCGGCAACAAGGCCGGCGACATCATCCGCGCGCATGGCACGGCGCTGTACCGGCGCGACGGCGAGCGCTGGGTCGGCGTGCTGCCGGCCGGCTACCGCCCCGCTGAAGCCCCGACCGTCGCCACCGATGCGCAAAGGGGCCCGGCGGCGATCCTGGACGCGATGCGCAAGGTGATCGAGTCCGTGCAGAAGGATGCCTCGCCGGCACAGCGCGCCGTGATCGAGCAGGAGCTGACCACCGCGCACGCCAACATCCGCGCGCGGCTGGCACGGGTCAACGAGGGCTATGCCATTGCCGCCGGCGCCGAACACGGCCAGTACCTGCGTTTTGCGAAGGCGCTGGTGGACGGGGCGCGCGTGCGCGCGATGCCGCTGGTCACGCACGGCGGAGAAGAGAACCTGCGGCTGCTGCGCGCCGGCAAGGTCTCGGTGGCGCTGGCGCAGGGCGATGCGGCGCTGGAAGCCTACGAGGGCAAGGGCGTGTTTGCCGCCGACGGCCCGCAAGCCTCGCTGCGCGCCATCGGCAGCCTCTACCCCGAGCCCGTGCACGTGCTGGTGCGCGACGCCGATCCCGCCCGCTCGGTGTCAGAGCTGCGCGGCAAGCGCATCGCCGTGGGCGAGCGCGGCTCAGCCTCGCGCGTGACCGCGCTGCGCGTGCTGGCTGCGCATGGCCTGACCGACAAGGACTTCAAGGCCGAGGAAGTGGGGCTGGGCACCGGGCTGGTGGCACTGCGCCAGAACCAGGTCGACGCGGTGATCCAGGTGATCGGCGTGCCGGCCGACAGCATCCGCGACGCGCTCGGCGAAATGCCGCTGCGGCTGCTGCCGCTGGACGAACGGGTCATCACCGCGATGGTCGGGCAGAAGGCGGGCTATTTCCGCGCCACCATCGCGCCGGGCACCTATCCCGGCCTGCACACGCCGGTGCGCACCATCGCCACGGCGGCGATCCTGGTGACCGGGCCGGACCTGTCCGATACCGAAGTGGCCGAGCTGACGCGGCTGGTCTACCGCCACGGACGCGACTTTGTCGCCCGCGGCAGCGCCCAGGGCGCGCAGATCGCCGTGGCAACGGCGCGTGAAGGGCTGATGATCCCGCAGCACCTGGCGGCGGCCAAGACGCTGGACGCGCTGGCGACGCCCGGCATTCCGCCCGCCAAGCCCGGCGGAACGCCCGCGAAGCCCGTTGCAACGCCTGCGGCTTCGGGCGCCCGTGCGCAGTAAGGCCCGGCGGGCGGGCCGCCGATCAGCCCGCCGCGCTCGCCAGGCCTTCAGCCAGCCGGCAGCGCCGGTCCAGGAAATCGCTGGCGTGGCCGTTGCTGCCGGCCGCGCTGTCGACGGGCTGGTCGATCACGACAAAGCCTGCCCCGCCCTGCCGCTCCCGCACATAGGTGACAAAGATGCCGCGGTCCGGCGGCGCTGCGGCGGCGACCCCCTTGGTGCCGTCACGCACAAGCTGGAAAGGGTCGACCGCCAGCACCGGCGCGCTGGCCGGCACAAAGATCGCGCGCACCGGCTTGTCCTCGATCCGCAGCGTGGTCCAGCCGGTGCCGATCGGCCCGGCCGCGCCATTGGCCACGGCGCGCGCGGCCGCGCTGATGCAATCGAGATGGATATGCAGCTGGTCCTGGCTGCGCGAGGCGCGGGAATTGATCGCCAGGCCCAGCATGTCGTCGGGCACGGCCTTGCCAAGCGAGCGGCCAACGATGCCGCGCTCGGCCCAGCCGAAGGCCCAGGGGTTGGCGCCTGCGCCGTCCCAGGCTCTGGCGTCGTCGATGCCGGTCACCGTCCGTGCCGGGATCACCAGGTAATGCGACTTGCCGATCGCGTCCTTGTAGAGCACCAGTCCCTGGGACCGGTCCACTTGCGCGCAATCGGGATGAGCCGCCGCTGTACTGCCAAGGCAGCGCTGCTGCACGTTGCGCCACAAGCCATCGCGGCCGCCCGACAGGACGCCGACGACGTTTTCGGCGGTGCAGCCGGCCAGGGCCAGGATGGCCGCCAGCCACAACGCGGGGGCACCGCGCCAACCGCGGGCCGGCTTCAGCGCCGGCACGAAACTCCGTAGAAAGTCCCGGCGCGTGGATTAGACACCACATAGGCGTGGCGCTGCGCCCAGAACTGCGCGGTACGGAAGGCATCGGCCTCGCGCTCGCTCCAGTCCGTTGCAAGCAACGGCAGGGCTTCGGCATCGGTGGTGAGATAAACCCGCGCCTGATAGCGGGCGGATTGCAGCGTGCCGGTACGGATGGTGCGGATCGTGACGTGGAGGGTCATAGGCAGCTTCTCGACTAGGCGACTACCAAATCATAACCACTTCCGTGTGTTGGATTGGTGAAACCGTTGCGAATGTGCTAAGGCACCACAGATCTGTCAGGATCCGGCTACGGCGACGACATACCCGCATCCTCATGCCTTCGGGAGAAAAACATGCCGGCCAACCCGCTCCGCAAGCCCGCCATCCTTGTGCTGACCCACCTTGCCGCGCTGGCCGTGGGCTTTGCTGCGGGCATCTATGTCTTGCCGATCCTGACAGAACAGGCTGGCGCCAGTGCGGAGCAAGTGCAGGCTGTGTCACAACAGTCGCGCTACACCGGCACCTTCCGCAAGGACTTGGCGGGCAGCGACGCGCTGCACTGGGTCAGCGGCCGGCTCCATGTTTCGCCGCAGGCGCTTGCCTTTGAAGGCAGCGTTGCGCCGGGGCCGGATTATCGGATCTACCTGGCGCCGGAGTTTGTCGATAACAAGGAGGCCTTCCTTCGGATCAAGGATCGGTCGCTGCAGGTTGGTGAGCTGAAGACCTTTGGCAACTTCACCGTGGCGTTGCCGGCTGGCGTGGATCCGGCGCGGTATGGGGCGGTGGTGATCTGGTGTGAGAGGTTTGGGCAGTTTATTGGGGCGGCAAGGTATCGGTAGTCATCGCCATACGACCGGCTTGTCGCTCTTGGCGGGCGTGGGCTGTTTCGCCGGCGTAGCCGGCGACCTACTTCTTGTCCAAGCGACAAGAAGTAGGCAAGAAACGCGTCGCCTATGCGGCTGGCAATCAATTACGCGGCGTCGGTCATATGGGCGGCGGTGCTTGCCGTTTGGATGTGGTCGCGGTTCGACCCTGCTACGCCATGTGAGTGTGTGCCAGTGCCTGCGATAACCGGCTTTTGAACGATCCCCATGTCGGGCGGTGGCCCGCGCTCTCGAGCGATATCGCATCAACGCCTTCGGCTGCGCACCGCGCAAGCGCCCAATGACCGTCAACGCATTTTGAGCCTGCGCAGCAGCCGTAGGCGTCCCCGCGATGCGGCTGGCAGCAGGCGGCCTACGCCCTGCATGGGGATTGTTCAATAGTGGGTTAACGGAGGCGCTGCCACTGACTCACATGGCGTAGCAGGGTCGAACGGGCACCCACGCCGAACGGCAACCACCACCAACACCGTGAAATTTATTGCCAGCCGCATAGGCGACGCGTTTTTTGGTTACTTTTTGTCGCTCGGACAAAAAGTGACTCGCCGGCTACGCCGGCGAAACAGCCACGCCCGCCAAGGGCGACAACCGACCGCATGGCAACAATAGAAACACGCCGCAACCAAGGGCGGGGACCAGAGAAAAAAGGGCCGATCAAACCAACCGGCCCAACGAACCCCGCAATGCAATCCGCAGGTGTCGATATGACAGTTAATCGCCCACCCATGCCGGCATCACAACCTGCCAGGCGGGCATCAGACAGTTACGCTCAGAAGCGATGACGCAGACCAACGGTAGCACCGGTCTGGTTCTCACCAGCCACTACCGTACCAACCCCATTCAGCCCCAGCGCCGACCCCGACTTGTTCTTCGAGTACCCAACATTCAGGTACACATCCGTACGCTTGGACAGCGAGTAGTCCGCCGACAGCACGAACATCCACGGATCGGCATCGCTATTGCGCGTGTCGTTGTAGTAGGCCGCGCCGGTCAGCTGGAAGGCAGGCGTGAAGCGGTACTGCGCGCCAGCCCAGTACACATTGCTGCGGGTCGAAGCAGCGCTGGCGCTCGACACGCCGTCGTCCTTCAGCCAGCGATAGCCGGCAAACACCTTGGCGCCGCCGAAGGCATAGGCCGTACCCACCGCGGCGCGCTTGGCGGCACGGTCCTGCAGCGCCACGGTGGCGCCCTGGTACTGGTCGTAGGCAGCGCCGACCGAGAAGCCGCCCGCGGCGTACGACAGGCCGCCGCCGAAGTTGCGCGCGACCTTGGGCTCGCCCGCGACTTCGCCGTTGTTGTCGCGGCCGAAGCTGTAGAAGCCGGTGGCGGTCAGGCCGCCGAACTTGCCGGTGTACTTGATGGCATTGTCGGCACGGCCGTTGAAGGCCGAGTCAACGCTGTTCAGCGAGTAGCGCGGGCCCACGCCCATCGGGTCGAAGGCGCCGAACAGGTCGTACAGCGCGTTCTGCTGGCGGCCCAGCGTGACCGCGCCCCAGCCGCCCTGCAGGCCGACGTAGGCCTGGCGCCCGAACAGGCGGTTGCCCTGGCCCGAGGTGCCGGTATCGATGTCGAACCCGCTCTCCAGCACGAAAATACCCTTCAGGCCGCCGCCCAGGTCTTCGGTGCCGCGCAGGCCCCAGCGCGAGCCGGACAGGTTGCCGGAGTTCAGGCGCGTTGCCGTACCCTGGGCGCCGTTGCTGCCCGGCACGTGGCTGATCACTTCGACGCCGGCATCGACGATGCCGTAGAGCGTCACGTTCGACGCGGACTGGGCCGACGCCACCCCGGATACGGCCGACGCGGCCGCTGCTGCCGTCATTGCAAGGAGAGCTTTCTTCACTGTGATTTCTCTGTGTTCTGTTTGAGGCACGACACCGCGCCGGACCCAGGCCGGGTCGGCAAGGCCAACCCGGTCCGCCGGGCAACCCGGCAACGGCGCATCGTCCGCACAAAGTGCGGCTCCGGCATTGTCGTGGCGCAATATGAAAGCTTTGTGACCCTTGCTTCGCAGCAACAAGTGGCGGATAACCCTCGAATGGGGGTTTTCCCTGTAACCAAGGGGAACGTTTTGGTAGGATGCATGCTTTTCCGACGACGGTAATGCCAGTGCTCCGTGCCGCCATGTGCCTGTGCCTCGACCGCTTCGCCTCATGAGGCTGGCTGAGATCAAGACCCGGCTTGCCCCGCTGCTCGCCTCGCTGCAGGCTTCATTGCCTGCCCCCCTCCAGCAACGCCTGTCAGGCATGGCCGCGCGCCTTGCACGCGCCGGTCTGACCCGGCCCGGGTCGCTGCGCCCCACGCGGCGCGGCGTGCTGGTGGGCCTGGCCGCCATCCCCGCGGCCCTCCTGCTCTATGTGCTGGTCCTGATCCCGTTCACGCCGGGCATCAGCGATATCCGCAAGGCCAAGTCCGAGCAGCCGGCCCAGGTGCTGTCCGCCGACGGCAAGGAACTGGCGGTGTTCAAGTGGGCCAACCGCGACTGGGTGCCGCTGTCGCAGATTTCACCCAATGTGGTGGCTGCGCTGATCTCCACCGAAGACCACCGCTTCTACCAGCACCATGGGCTGGACTGGCGCCGGCTGGCCTCGGCCGCGGTGCATACCTTCTCCGGCGACCGCCAGGGCGGGTCCACCATCACCCAGCAGCTGGCGCGCAACCTGTATCCCGATGAAATCGGCCGCGCGCCCACGTTGACGCGCAAGCTCAAGGAAGCCATCACCGCGCTCAAGATCGAGGCGCTCTATACCAAGGACGAGATCCTCGAGACCTATCTCAACACGGTGCCGTTCCTGTACAACGCGTTCGGCATCGAGATGGCGGCGCGCACCTACTTCGACCGCCCGGCGCGCTCGCTCGACGTGCTGCAGAGCGCCACGCTGATCGGCATGCTCAAGGGCAACAGCTACTACAACCCGGTGCTCAACCCCGAGCGCGCGCTCGACCGGCGCAATATCGTGCTGGGCCAGATGGTCAAGCGCGGCAAGCTGGATGCGGCGCGCTACGAGCAGCTGAAGAAGCGCCCGCTGCGCATCGACTTCGAGCGCCAGACCGAGCCGCCCGGCCCCGCGCCGCATTTCGCGCAACAGCTGCGCAAGTGGCTGATCGGCTGGGCCGACCGCAATGGCTACGACATCTACGCCGACGGCCTGGTGGTGCATACCACCATCGACGCCCGCCTGCAGGCCATGGCCACGCAGGCCGTGGTGCAGCAGGGCAACCGGCTGCAGGCCATCGCCAACGCGGCCTGGGCGCCGCGCGCGGGCTGGGCCGCCAACCTGCCGCTGGTGCAGGCCTTCGTGCGCGAGACCCCAGAGTACCGTGCCGCCATCGCCGCCGGCACCGCGCCGGAAGAGGCGCTGCGCCATCTGATGTCCGACCATGCCTTCATGCGCGCGCTGCACCAGCAGAAGACGCGCATCCAGGCGGGCTTCCTGGCCATCGATCCGCGCAACGGCGAGATCCGCGCCTGGGTCGGCAGCCGCGACTACACCCAGGACGCGTTCGACCACGTGCAGCAGGCGCGCCGCCAGCCGGGCTCGACCTTCAAGCCCTTTGTCTACGGCGCGGCCTTTGAAGAAGGCAAGACCCCCGACGACACGCTGGTGGACCAGCCGGTGGAAATCGAACTGGCCGGCGGCGAGGTCTGGCGCCCCACCGATGAAGGCCGCCCCACCGGCCGCGCCATGACGCTGCGCGACGGCCTGGTCTATTCGCGCAACACCATCACCGCGCAGCTGATGCACGAAGTGGGGCCGACGCGCGTGGCGCGGCTGGCGCGCGACATGGGCGTGCGCGACAGCCAGCTCGACGTGGTGCCGTCGCTGGCGCTGGGCACCAGCCCGGTCACGCTCAAGGAGATGGTGGCCGCCTACGGCACCATCGCCAACGCCGGCGACTATATCGCGCCCACCATGGTGACGCGCATCGAAGACCGCCAGGGCAATGTGCTGCAGGTGTTCCGGCCGGCGCGCGCCGAGCACGCGCTGCCCGCCGCCACCACGCAAACCCTGCTCGACGTGATGCGCGACGTGATCGACCGCGGCACCGGCGCCAGCATCCGCTCGCGCTTCGGCATCCGCGCCGACGTGGCCGGCAAGACCGGCACCACCCAGGACAATGCCGACGGCTGGTTCATCCTGATGCATCCGGAGCTGGTGGCGGGCGCCTGGGTCGGCTTCAACGACAGCCGCGTCACGCTGCGCAGCGACTACTGGGGCCAGGGCGCGCACAGCGCGCTGCCGATGGTGGGCGACTTCTACCAGCGCGCGCTGCGCTCGCGCATCGTCGACGGCCGCGCGCGCTTTGCCGAGCACGAAGAGACCAGCCTGTTCGCATCGCTGGGAACGCAGCTGCGCGGCTGGTTCAGCCAGCTGTTCACACGCGACAAGGCCAGCGAGACTCCGGCGCCGCGCCCGGCACCGCGTCGGCCGGCGCTGCCCGCGCCGGAGGCTGATGCCGCACCGCCGGCCGGTGCGGCATCGTCTGCCGCGGCGGATGCCGGCCCGGATGAGCCCAGCCTGGCGCTGGACCGGGGGGAGACGGTGATTGCGGTGCCGCAGGACATGAGCGCGGGCAGCGCTCCGGTTGCGCCACCCCCTCAGGCCGAACCAGCGCCTAACGCCGCCCCTGCCTCCCCGGCTTCCGCAAATCCGCCCGCACCGCCTGCGCCCCCAGCGCCCATCACGCCCCTCGCGCCAACCGTCATCACCCCAGCCAACGGCAGCAACTGAACGCCCCTCCGGAGAGCGCGGCGGGGGGGGGGGGGGGGGGGGG